>JBEBKE010000083.1:0-10905 GCA_040079555.1 Sphingorhabdus sp.
TGGGCGAGCTTCGACTTGCGGTGAATTTGGGAGCAGAAGAGCTAAGCGATGGTTATTCAGACCGGATGATCGCGTTGCTGCGCGAAACAGGGTTTGACGCACACCGCCTGACGCTGGAGCTGACCGAGGAGAGCCTTGTCCGCGATATCGGCCAAGCGGCGGCGCAATTACAGAAACTGCGCGCCAGCGGTATTCGCATTGCCGTGGACGATTTTGGCACGGGCTATTCGAGCCTATCTTACCTGAAGGACTTGCCGCTCGATTATTTAAAAATCGATAAGGGGATGACGCCAGACATCGTTGGAACGGGCAAGGACCGAATCGTTCTGCGTGCGATCATCGCGATGAGCAAAGCCTTGGAGCTAAAGATCATTGCTGAAGGCGTCGAAAGCGAAACCGAGCTGCAGTTGCTTCAGGCTGAGGGCTGTGATTTCTTTCAAGGCTATTTGCGGTCGCCGCCGCTGAGTGCCGAAGCATTCGAGAAATACGCGCTGCTGGCTAACTAAGCGGCTGCTTTTCTCGCCAGATTGGCTAAGCCCTTCGACAATTGCAGGCACCCGTTGAGCTTCGCCCTTGGATCGGGCCAGTTGCGGTTGATAACCAGCTTGCTGTCGGGCCGCAGTTTCGCCACCGCGCCCAGTTTTTCGACATAAGCGAGCAAACCGGTGATGTTTGGCGGGCGGTCGTCATGGAAGCTGACCAACGCCCCGCGCGGGCCGACTTCGATTTTTGACACCTGCGCGATCAAGGCATTTTGCTTGATTTCGATTAGACGCAGCAGATTTTGTGTCGGTTCGGGGATCGTGCCGAACCGGTCAGTAATTTCAGCGGCAAAGCTTTCGACGTCGCCTGCTTCGTCCAGATCATTCAGACGGCGGTAGAGCGCCATACGCACCGATAGGTCGGGGACATAATCCTCTGGGATCATGATCGGCGCGTCGATGGTGATCTGTGGGCTGAAGCTGCCGCGTGGTTTGGCAAGGCCCTGCGCTTCGGCGCGCACAGCCATGATCGCTTCTTCTAGCATCCCTTGGTACAGCTCAAACCCGACTTCGCGGATATGCCCCGACTGTTCATCGCCGACCAGATTGCCCGCACCGCGAATATCGAGGTCATGGCTGGCGAGTTGAAACCCTGCGCCAAGGCTATCGAGATCGGACAACACCTTCAGCCGCTTTTCCGCCACTTCGCTAAGCACACGGTCAGCGGGCTGTGTCAGATAGGCATAAGCCCGCGTTTTCGACCGGCCTACGCGGCCGCGCAATTGATATAGCTGAGCCAGACCAAAGCGATCGGCGCGGTGGACGATCAATGTGTTTGCGCTGGGGATATCGAGCCCGCTTTCGATGATCGTGGTGGAGAGCAGCACGTCATAGCGTTTGTCGTAAAACGCACTCATTCGCTCTTCGATTTCGCCCGCAGCCATTTGGCCGTGCGCCGCGACGAACTTTACCTCTGGCACCTGATCGCGCAGGAAATCTTCAATCTCGCCCAAATCCGAGATGCGCGGCACGACGAAAAAGCTTTGCCCGCCACGATAATGTTCGCGCAGCAAAGCTTCGCGCAACACGACGGGGTCCCACGGCATAACGTAAGTGCGCACCGCGAGACGGTCGACCGGCGGGGTCTGGATCACCGACAATTCGCGCAGGCCAGACATCGCCATCTGCAAGGTGCGCGGGATGGGGGTCGCGGTTAGGGTCAGCATGTGGACGTCGGTTTTCAGCGCCTTTAGCTGTTCTTTGTGATTGACACCAAATCGCTGTTCCTCGTCGACAATCACCAGGCCAAGGCGTTTGAATTTGATCGACTTTGCCAGCACAGCATGGGTGCCGATGACGATATCGACCGTGCCGTCGGTCAGGCCTTCGCGGGTCTTGGCGGCTTCTGCGGTTGGCACCAGCCGAGATAAGCGCCCGACTTTCAGCGGCGTATCAGCAAAGCGTTCGATGAAATTCGCGCTGTGTTGGCGTGCGAGCAACGTGGTTGGCGCAATGACGGCGACTTGGTATCCCGCCATGGCCGCCGCAAAGGCTGCGCGCATCGCGACTTCTGTTTTGCCAAAGCCCACATCGCCGCACACCAACCGGTCCATCGGGGTCCCGCTTGCCAGATCGTCGAGCACCTCGGCGATGACACGTTCTTGGTCTTCGGTTTCGGCATAAGGGAAACGGTCGACAAAGGCGGCATAGGGTGCGGGTTCCAGCTCCATCGTCACACCGGGGCGCAAGGCGCGTTCTGCCGCTGTACGGATCAACTCATGCGCAATCCGCGTGATGCGTTCTTTTAGCTTAGACTTACGCCGCTGCCATGCTTCACCGCCCAGCTTGTCGAGCGTTACCGTCCCATCGTGCGAACCATAGCGCGAGAGGACATCGATGTTTTCGACAGGAACGTAGAGTTTGTCACCGCCCGCATAAGTCAGCGCTACGCAGTCATGCGGACTACGGCCTACAGCGATGGACATCAGCCCTTCATAGCGGCCAATGCCATGTTCGATGTGCACCACATAGTCACCGACCTGCATGGCCTGCATCTCGGCCAAAAAGGCGTCAGCGCTTTTCTTTGACTTGCGGCGACGGACGAGCCGGTCACCCAATATGTCTTGTTCCGATAACAAAACGACATCGGGCGAGGCGAAACCATGTTCGATGGGCAGCACAACCATCGCCGCCGCGCCGCCCGTGGCAAGCCCTTGTGCGTGTTGCCAGCTATCCGCCAATTTTAGAGCAGGGGCCTTGTGATCGGCCAGCAATCCCTGAAGCCGGTCGCGCGCGCCAATCGAATAGCTCGCGATAATGGGCTTTTGTCCGGCCTTTGCCGATTGTTTCAAATAGGCGGCGACTGCGTCGTATACATTGTCTTTACGCGCGCGTTCTGGCGCGAAGTCACGTGCGGCGGCAATGCTAAAATCTATCGCGGTGGTGCTATCCGGCGTTGCAAAGGGGGTGACGATGTGCGCGGCATGGCGTTCAAAACGCCCCGCAAGTTCATCGGCGCCAAGATAAAGCTGTTCTGGCGCTATTGGGCGGAAACTACCGGGGCTGGCGGACTGCGCCTTCACGCGGTTTTGATAGTAATCATCGATCGCGTCTTGGCGGGCCTCAGCTGCGGCCACAGTAGCGGCATCACGCAGAACCAATATCTCGCTGCCCAAATGGTCAAAGAAAGTTTCCAGCCGCTCTTCAAACAATGGAAGCCAATGGTCCATCCCAGCGAGACGTCGGCCTTCTGAAACGGCCTGGTAGAGCGGGTCTCCGGTAGCGGTTGCGCCAAACAATTCACGATATTGCGTGCGGAAACGGCGAATGGCATCTTCGTCCATCAATGTTTCGACAGCGGGCAATAACGAGAACGAACTTATCGTCCCGATGCTGCGCTGATCCTGCGGTGAAAACTGGCGGATCGTTTCAATTTCATCGCCGAAAAAGTCGAGGCGTAGCCCGTGTTCGCTGCCGGCAGGGATCAAGTCGACAAGGCCGCCGCGCATTGCAAACTCGCCAGCCTCGGCCACAGTATCAACGCGGAAATAGCCATTGGCTTGCAATAATTGCGCAAGTTTTTCGCGGCTGATCGAAACGCCAGACGCTAAATTCGCGCCGGTTTGGCGGATGCGGAATGGGGTCACGACGCGCTGCATTACCGCACTGATCGTGGTCAGAACCAGCTGCTTCGCTTTGGCTGGCGCTTGCAGTGCGTTGAGCGTCGCGATGCGCTCGCTGGTCACCGATAAAGAAGGCGAGGCGCGGTCATAAGGCAGACAATCCCAGGCCGGGAACTGCAATATCTCAACCTCAGGCGCAAAGAACGGAACAGCTTCCGCCAGCCCGCGCATGGCAATTTCATCGGCAGCGATAAACAGCGTACGCGCTTTAGCCCCGCGCGTTAGGTCCCCGAGCAAAAGCGGCGCAAATCCAGCAGGCACCGATGATAAAGTCAGCGGCGATTTCGCGGTCAGTATTTTCTGAATGTCAGCCATTGGGCTCCAGCCCGCTGGGCAGCTTGATATAATCCAGCCGCCGCATCGCATCCATCATCGGACCTTCAAACTCTTGCGGAACGGGAATCGTTCCCATTCCCCAGCCCATGATATCGACGTCTTGTTCGTCCAATATGCGTTCGAACCATGCGAAGTCTTCGTCGCTCCAACTGTCCGCTGTCGCATCATAAAATCCACCGACAATCGCATCCGCTTCACGTGTGCCGCGATGATGTGCGCGATAGTGCAGTTTCCGGCGATACGGGTCGGTGGTCATAAAGAAAATCTCAATGGGGCTGGTCTGGCGACGTCTCGCCGATATAGTGCCCCGTAACCATGCGCCCAGATATTCTCAATCCGCTATTTACAGAAACCGGTGCGCTAAAAGGCGTGGGGCCGGGGCTGGCTAAGCCGCTCGATCGGTTGGGGCTGACGCGGGTTAAGGACCTTGCCTATCATTTCCCCGCTGGCTGGACCTATCGCAAGCATGTGCCGTTGCTCGATGCCGCCGATGTCGGGCAGAATATCATCGTCCGTTTGGTGATTATCGAACATAAATCAGGCGGCAGCGCGCGTGCGCCGACGCGGATTCATGCGTGCGACGCAGAGGGCAACTATGTGTCGCTGGTGTTTTTTGGCCGCAATGCCGGATGGGCACGCAAGCAATTGCCGACGGGGGAAGAACGGACGATTTCCGGCAAATTGGAGCAATATGGGCAAGAGCTGCAGATTATCCATCCCGATCATATAGTCGCTGGCGGCGATGCAATCCCTGCGATCATGGAACCCGTTTACCCGCTGTCTGAAGGGCTGACGAATAACCGTGCTGGGCAATTGATTGCGCAAGCGCTGGAAAAACTACCCGAATTGCCGGAATGGATTGAGCCGGGGTTGTTTGCGCAAAAGGGCTGGAAAGGGTGGCGTGAAGCGCTGGCGAGCGTGCACCGCAAAGACGACGCTAGCCTGCAAGACCGGCTTGCCTATGACGAATTGTTCGCCAATCAACTGGCGATGCGTCTCGTGCGTGCTGCGCTGGATCAGCGGCGAGGGAATCAGATCGTTGGCGATGATCGCTTGGTCGGTCAGTTGAAGATACCCTTTGCGCTGACGGGCGCACAGCGCAGGGTCATTAGCGAAATCGAAGGCGATATTGCGCAGCCACGACCGATGCTGCGTCTGTTGCAAGGCGATGTGGGTTCCGGAAAAACGATGGTTGCGCTGCACGCGTTGCTCCGCGCGGTTGAGGCTGGGCTACAAGGTGCGTTGCTCGCTCCGACCGAAATTTTGGCGCGGCAGCATTTTGCCAATCTGCAAAAAATGCTCTCTGGGCTGCCGATCAATATTGCGATCCTGACTGGGCGCGATAAAGGCCGCGCGCGCGAATCGACGTTGATGGGATTGGCCGATGGATCGATCCACATTTTGGTGGGCACGCATGCGATTTTCCAAGAGGCGGTGACGTACAAGTCGCTGGGGCTTGCGGTCATCGATGAACAACACCGTTTCGGTGTCAGCCAGCGTTTGATGCTGTCAAAAAAGGGGCGCGGTGTTCCGCATTTATTGGTGATGACGGCAACGCCGATCCCGCGCAGTCTGGCGCTCGCGGCCTATGGCGACATGGATGTTTCGCAGATCGATGAAATGCCGCCGGGACGAACGCCGGTTGAAACTCTCGTGATGTCGCAAGAACGGTTGGGTGAATTGGTTGAGGGCGTCGCGCGGCATTTGGCGTCGGGAAAGCAAGCGTTCTGGGTTTGCCCATTGGTCGAAGAAAGCGGAAACAGCGATCTCGCGGCTGCTGAGCAGCGCGCCGCCGAATTGCGCCTGCGCTTTGGCGATCAAGTTGCGGTCATCCATGGGCGGATGAAAGGACCGGAGAAAGATGCGGTGATGGAGGCGTTTGCCGCCGCCAAAACAAGGCTGCTGGTGGCGACTACGGTAATCGAGGTCGGCGTCGATGTGCCCAACGCCAGCCTGATGGTAATTGAGGCCGCTGACCGTTTTGGCCTTGCGCAGCTGCACCAACTGCGCGGGCGCGTAGGGCGGGGGAGCGAGCAGTCACGCTGCATTCTGGTACGCGGCGCACATATCGGCGAAACGGCGCGCGCACGGCTGGCGTTGATGCGCGAGACCAATGACGGTTTCCGTATTGCCGAGGAAGATTTGAAACTGCGCGGGGCAGGCGAAATGCTCGGCACGCGGCAATCGGGCGAAAGTCCGTTTCGTGTGGCGACCAACGAACAGGTCCGCGAATTGATCGGAGCCGCATCGGCGGACGCGCGCTTGCTGCTAGACCGCGACGGCGGGTTAGATGGCCCACGCGGTGCAGCTGCGCGGATTGCGTTATATCTGTTTGAACGAGACGCTGGCGTCGCGACGCTTAGAAGCGGTTAGCGCAGTTTAACGCCGACATGGTCGATCAAGGCCAGAAAATCGGGCAGGCGGATGACGCGTTCAAATTGAAAACCGGCGCGGCCTTCGACCGTCCAAATCAGATGCGCTTCGATCCTGCCGACAACGGGCAAGCGCAGTTCGATGCGATCACCATGTTCAAACACAGTGTTATCATCGATCATAAAGCCATGTGCGGACATGTTGGCAATATGGATATGCTGATCCCCATGACGCCGACTTTCGGCAATCGCCTTGTGGCTCGCACGGTGACGCGCAGCACGGCGTAGGTCAAAATTCGGATCGGCGGCGTTAGTTGCCATAAATTTCTTTGTCCCTGTGGAATGGGGTCGCAGAAACGTCATGACAGGGTTTCACCAACAAATGGTAAAGCCCGATAGGATTGCTGTTAACCGAAGCGCAGAATTCCGTGTTTTTTCTTGCCCGACGACAGCTGAATTTCCCCCGATACGATTGAAATCAAATAGCTTTCATCTGTAACTTGAACCCCATCGACCCGCGCACCGCCGCCTGCGACTAATCGGCGTGCTTCACCTTTCGATGCTGCAAATCCGATAGAAACCAACGCATCGACGATCCCGATGCTATCGCTTGGCACGTCCAATGTAGGCAGATCACCACCCGCCGCACCCTGTTCAAACAGTTGCCGCGCGGTCGATTCTGCCGCAACCGCAGCTTCTGCGCCGCGACACAAAGCCGTTGCTTCATTGGCGAGGATAATTTTGGCTTGATTGATTTCGCTGCCACCAAGCGCCTCTAAGCGCGCAATTTCGTCAAGCGCCACATCGGTAAACAGCCGCAGGAATTTGCCAACATCGCGATCGTCGGTATTCCGCCAGAATTGCCAATAATCATAATGCGATAATTGCGCTTCGTTCAGCCACACCGCTCCCGAAACCGATTTGCCCATTTTCGAACCATCGGCTTTGGTAATCAACGGAGTGGTTAGGCCGAACACCTCATTGCCATCCATTCGCCGCGTCAGCTCGACACCGTTAATGATGTTGCCCCATTGATCCGACCCACCCATTTGCAGTCGCACACCCATCGACTGGTTCAGGTGCCGATAGTCATAGCCTTGCAGGATCATGTAGTTGAATTCTAGGAACGTCATCGGCTGTTCGCGATCAAGCCGCAGCTTTACCGAATCAAACGTCAGCATCCGGTTGATCGTGAAATGCGTGCCGACCTTTTGCAGCAACTCGATATAGCCAAGCTGCCCCAGCCAATCATGGTTATTGACCATAACCGCATCGGTCGGCCCGTCACCAAACACCAACAACCGTTCAAACGCGGTACGGATTGACGCGATATTGGCCTCAATCGTTTCGTCGGTCAGCATCTTGCGGCTGTCGTCGCGCCCCGTCGGATCGCCGATCCGCGTCGTTCCGCCGCCCATAACCACAACCGGCTTATGCCCGGTCTGCTGCAAACGGCGCAGCATCATGATTTGCACGAGGCTGCCGATGTGGAGCGAGGGCGCGGTGGCGTCAAAACCGATGTAGCCGGGCACGATTTCTTTCGCGGCCAGTGCATCCAGCGCGCTTGCGTCTGTTTGCTGATGGATATAGCCCCGTTGCTGAAGCACGTTTAAAAGTTCGGATTTGAATTCGGTCATAGTGCCGCTGCGCCTAGCATGGAGTTTTAACGTTGGCCATTATTTCACTGCATTGTCATCCCGCGACGCCTGCGGATACAGTCACTGCGATTACGGTGGAGTACGAAATCAAGCCAGATGGTAAGTTGTGGCTTCGCTATTTCATTGATTGCGACCTTGAAAATTTGGTTTTGCCATTGCCCGCCCAGCCACAGCGAGCCGACGGACTTTGGAATACGACATGTTTCGAGCTTTTCCTGTGCGAGGCAACCTCCTCGAATTATTTTGAGTTCAACTTTTCATCCTCATCGCAATGGGCGGCCTATCGTTTCGACGACTATCGTGATGGCATGGCTGATTGGAACACGCCGAGTCCAGAAATTGGCTGCGATGCCAGCGAAACCCATTTTGCGTTGGAGGCTACGATCATCCTTCCGCAATCGGAGGCCGGTAAGTTGGATGCGTCACTGTCCGCCGTCATTCACGAACGCGGCGACATCAAAAGCTATTGGGCGATTAAACACCCAGACGGCGCACCCGATTTTCACCACAGGGATTGCTTTGCGCTGAAACTCGCGCCACCAGAGGCCCTATGAAATTTGGTATTGATCGCTTTATCGCTGACCCAGCTTTGCGCGCGCCATTGAATGGCAAACGGGTTGCTCTGCTTGCTCATCCTGCCTCGGTCACCGCCGATCTTGTGCACTCGCTCGACGCGATTGCGGCGCTGGGCGATATCAACTTGACCGCTGCCGTCGGGCCGCAACACGGGCTGCGCGGTGATAAGCAAGACAATATGATGGAAAGCCCGGATTACACCGACCCGGTCCACGGCATCCCGGTGTTCAGCCTTTACGGCGAAGTCCGACGCCCGAGCGGGCAAATGATGGGCACGTTCGACACAATTCTGGTGGATATGCAGGACCTTGGCTGTCGGATCTATACCTTTATCACGACGTTGCTTTACGTGCTCGAGGCAGCATCGGAGCATAAGAAATCGGTGTGGGTGCTGGACCGCCCTAACCCTGCGGGACGTCCTGTCGAAGGGCTGACGTTGAAGCCCGGTTGGGAAAGCTTTGTCGGCGCAGGGCCAATGCCAATGCGCCATGGCTTAACGCTGGGAGAGATTGGCCGCTGGTTTATCGATCATCATAATCTCGACGTCGACTATCACGTGGTCGAAATGGAGGGCTACGCGCCCGACGCCGCCCCCGGCTTTGGCTGGCCAGAGGATCGCGTCTGGATCAATCCCAGCCCCAATGCCGCCAACATCAATATGGCGCGCGCCTATGCAGGCACAGTGTTGCTAGAGGGTGCTACGCTGAGCGAGGGTAGGGGAACGACCCGTCCATTGGAGATATTAGGCGCGCCAGACATTGATGCGCGTGCGTTGATTGCGGAAATGCAGCGGTTGGCGCCTGAGTGGCTTGGTGGGTGCGTCTTGCGTGAAATTTGGTTTGAACCAACATTTCACAAGCATGTTCACGCCCTATGTCACGGCGTCCACATCCACGCCGAAGGGCCGCATTACGGGCATGCAGACTTCAAACCATGGAGGCTTCAGGCCTTGGCTTTCAAAGCAATCCGGCGGCTATATGCTGATTATCCGATCTGGCGCGGCAAAGAATTCAAATATGAATATACCGACGATGTGCTGGCGATTGACGTCATCAACGGCGGCCCCGCGCTTCGGCTTTGGGTTGACGATGAAACCGCGACCCCTGCGGATCTCGATGCGTTGACGCTGCCAGATGAGGCTGCGTGGATCGAGGCACGCAAGCCTTATCTGCTTTACTAAGATTTTGAGATCGTGCGTTCCACGAAATGGTGACGACGAACTGGATAATTCTCCGAACAGTAGAATGTTCGCGGCGGTGGACACTTATCGGTAAGCGTGCATAACGATAAAAAGGGAGAGGCCGAATGGACGCTGCAGCACCGAAAAGTTCGTTGCGATTGACATTATGGGTGCTGCTGATCGTCTACACGTTGAATTTCCTCGACCGCCAAATTCTCAATATTCTTGCTGAACCGATTAAGGGCGAGCTTGGACTCAGCGACACGCAACTCGGCTTGCTCGCCGGACCTGCTTTCGCAGTTTTCTATGCAGTGCTTGGGATACCGATCGCCCGCCACGCTGATCGCGGCAGTACTAACCGTGTCACCCTAATCTCTGCGTCACTCGTGATCTGGTCCGGTATGACCGTGCTTTGCGGCTTCGCGCAAAATTTTTGGCAGATGGCGCTCGCCCGGATTGGCGTCGGCGTCGGTGAGGCGGGTTGTACACCCTCTGCGCACAGCCTTATCAGCGATACCGTCGCACCGGAAAAGCGCGCATCGGCCATCGCTTTTTATGGCATGGGTGTGCCTATTGGCTCTTTGCTCGGTTTGCTAATTGGTGGTGTAGTCAATGACATTTGGGGCTGGCGTGTCGCGTTGATGCTAGTTGGCGTGCCAGGTTTGTTACTTGCGCTGTTACTGCCGATATTGTTGCGCGATCCACGTCGCTTTGGCTTTGCAAAGGGCGATGCTGCCCCTTCTGGCCCTCCGCCTATTCCGGTACGCAAAGCGGTCGCCGAAATTTTTACGTCGCGCGCTTATGTCTTGCTGCTTGTTGCCGCGTCGTTCGCCGCATTCCTCTCTTATGGTAAGGGGCTTTGGACGCTGTCTTTGTTCGCCCGAAGCCACGGCATGACGACAACTGAGGTAGGCCTGCTTGGATCGGTCACCTTAGGCGTTGCTGGCGTGTTTGGCACGTGGCTCGGTGGCTGGGCGGCTGATCGCTTTGGTACGATCAACCGGCGGCATATTTTGACAGTGCCCGCCGTCGGCATGGCGATTGCCGCACCGATCCAGTTTCTGGGATATGGTGCGCCGATATGGTGGGTGGCGGGGCTGCTGATCCTTGTGCCGACTA
>JBEBKE010000084.1:0-10807 GCA_040079555.1 Sphingorhabdus sp.
CAGCCAAGGCCATGATTTGCGGCAAAGCGAATTAGCGACAAGGGGAGGGAGCAATCCTTCCCCTTAGGCCCTGACCCTTAGCGTTTTAGTTCAACAGCGAGAGAATCCGGTCGGCCCATTCGGGGCGGCAAATCAGCAAATCGGGCATGTACACATCACGCTGATTATAGACCATAGGGCTGCCGTCGATGCGGCTGACATGCAGGCCATGCGCTAATGCGACTGCGGCTGGCGCGCAGCTATCCCATTCATATTGCCCGCCGCTATGCAGATAGATTTCGGCTTCGCCGCGTACGATCGCCATGGCCTTGGCACCAGCGCTGCCCATTGGGATCAGTTCGGCACCGATTTTTTCGGCAACGTACAAAGCCTCTTTGGCAGGACGCGTGCGGCTAACGACCATGCGCGGAATGGCAGGTGCTATCGGCAAAGGCTGTGGTTGATCGGTGCGTAGAACCAGGCCCAATCCGGGCAACGCCACCGCGCCGATCACTGGCTTGCCGTCGATGGCGAGCGCGACGTGAACCGCCCAGTCGGTGCGCCCTTCGCCATATTCACGCGTGCCGTCGACGGGATCGACGATCCACACGCGCGACTGCGACAATCGATCTGGATTGTCTTTTTCTTCCTCACTTAACAGACCGTCATCGGGGCGAACATCTTGCAACGCGCGAACCAGATACGCGTTCGCTTGCGCGTCACCGGCTTTGCCGAGGAGAGCCTGATCGCGGTCCCAATATGTTTGCAAGTCCAGCAAAATTTGCCCTGCATCTTTCGCAAGGAAAGCGGCAAGTTCGTGATCGTTCATGGGCGCACTCATTTCAACGGCATCAATTGGCGGATGATGTGTTCAGCGGCTTCCGCCGGTGTCATCTCGACAGTGTTAACGCGAATATCGGGTTCGATGGGCGCTTCATAGCGGCTGTCGATCCCGGTGAAGTTTTTCAACTGGCCCGCCCGCGCTTTTTTGTACAATCCCTTCACATCCCGCGCCTCGGCAACGTCCAGCGGCGTATCGACGAATATCTCGATAAACTCGCCATCGGGTAGCATCGAACGCACCATGTCGCGTTCGGCGCGGAAGGGTGAGATGAAGGCTGTCAACACGATCAGCCCAGCATCCGCCATCAGCTTGGCGACTTCGCCCACACGGCGGATATTTTCGATCCGGTCTGCCTCGGTAAAGCCCAGATCCTTGTTTAGACCGTGACGCACATTGTCGCCATCGAGCAAGAATGTGTGCCGGTTCATAAGGTTCAGTGACTTTTCAACCTCGTTCGCGATGGTCGATTTTCCCGAACCCGAAAGCCCCGTGAACCACAGCACGCGCGCCTTCTGATTTTTCAGCCCTGCATGTTCCGCGCGGCCAATATCGGTCGCTTGCCAATGGACATTTTGCGCGCGGCGCAGGCTGAAATGCAGCATCCCCGCACCGACGGTGCGGTTGGTGATCTTATCAATCAGGATGAAACCACCCAAAGTGCGGCTGTCGACATAGGGTTCAAAGACGATGGGCTTATCGGTCGCCAACTCAGCTACGCCGATGGCGTTTAGCTCCAGCGTCTTGGCCGCCATCTGCGACCCAAGGCCCACTGGATCGTTGACGTTAATGGTATATTTGGGTTGCTGCACCGTGGCCGACACCATTTGCGTGCCCAGTTTCAGCCAATAGGAACGCCCAACGCGCAGCGGATCGTCATCCATCCAGACGATGGTTGTCTCAAACTGGTCAGAAACTTCTGGCGGCGCAGCGGCAGCAGCGATGACGTCTCCACGCGAACAATCCACCTCGTCCGCAAAGCAGACAGTGACCGATTGGCCCGCGACGGCTTCATCCAGATCGCCTTCTAGCGTGACGATTGTGGTAACAGTCGTGGTTTTGCCCGATGGCAAAACGCGGACAGCATCGCCGGGTTTGACCGAGCCGGACGAGATCAGGCCGGAAAAACCACGGAAGTCGAGATTCGGGCGGTTGACCCATTGCACCGGCAGGCGGAACGGCTTGGCCTGATCGGCTTCGTTGTTGATTTCGACCGATTCCAGATGCTCGATCAACGGCTTGCCACTGTACCAAGGTGTGTTTGCGCTGGGCGTCGTGATATTGTCGCCTTTGAAGCCCGATATTGGCATGGCGGTGAAATTCTTGATCCCGATTTCTGCTGCAAAGGCAGCATAATCGGCAACAATCGCGTCATATTTCGCCTGATCATAATCGATCAGGTCCATTTTGTTCACCGCCAGCACGATGTTTTTGATACCGATTAGATTGCACAAATAGCTGTGCCGTCGCGTTTGCACCAACAGGCCTTTGCGCGCGTCAATCATCATGACGGCTAAGTCAGCGGTGGAGGCGCCGGTGAACATGTTACGCGTATATTGTTCATGCCCCGGGCAATCCGCGACGATAAATTTGCGCTTTTCTGTGGCAAAGAAGCGATAGGCAACGTCGATAGTGATGCCCTGTTCGCGTTCTGCGGCAAGACCGTCGACCAGCAAAGCAAAGTCGATTTCCTGTCCTTGTGTGCCAACGCGTTTGCTATCGGCTTGAAGCGCTTCCAACTGATCCTCAAAGATCATTTTGCTGTCATACAACAGCCGCCCGATCAGCGTCGATTTGCCGTCATCAACCGACCCGCAGGTGATAAAGCGCAACAGGCTTTTATGCTGATGCGTATCCAGATAGGCATCGATATCCTGTGCAATCAGGGCGTCGGTTTTGTAGATTTCGTGCGACATCAGAAATACCCCTCCTGCTTCTTCTTCTCCATCGACGCATCGCCGCCATCCTTGTCGATGACGCGGCCCTGACGTTCGCTGGTGGTGGTCAGCAGCATTTCTTGAATTACTTCGGGCAGAGTCTTGGCATCGCTTTCAACAGCGCCGGTCAGCGGCGAACAGCCAAGCGTGCGGAAACGGACCGAGCGAATCTGTGTCTCCAGCTTTCGACCCAATATCTTTTCGATGCGGTCAACATCATCGGCCATGAACAGCTGGCCGTCCATCACATAGGTCGGGCGCGGCGCGCTGAAATACAGCGGCACAATGTCGATGTTATTCAGGTGAATATATTGCCAGATGTCGAGTTCGGTCCAGTTGGAGATCGGGAAAACGCGGATGCTTTCGCCCTTTGCCTTGCGGGCATTGTATAGGTTCCAAAGCTCTGGCCGCTGATTCTTTGGGTCCCAGCCATGCGTTGCGGTGCGGAATGAAAAGATGCGTTCCTTGGCGCGGCTTTTTTCCTCGTCGCGCCGCGCGCCGCCAAAGGCCACGTCAAAGCCGTAATGATCCAGCGCCTGTTTTAACCCTTCAGTCTTCCACATATCGGTGTGCAGCGGGCCGTGGTCGAACGGGTTGATGCCGCGTTCCAACGCTTCGGGGTTTTGATAGACAAGCAGTTCCATGCCAGCATCGCGCGCCGCGCGTTCGCGCAGCGCGTACATATCCTTAAATTTCCAAGTGGTATCGACGTGCAGCAACGGAAAAGGCGGCGGCGAGGGGTAAAAGGCTTTGCGCGCCAGATGCAGCATCACTGCGCTGTCCTTGCCCACGCTGTACAGCATCACTGGCTTTTCGGATTCAGAAACGACCTCCCGCATGATGTGGATGGCCTCTGCCTCCAATCGCTCCAAATGGGTCAGACTGCGCGTCATGGATTAATTCCTTTATTCCTTATCGCGGATGCTTTGGCCGACAATATCCACTCTTGAACCTCCCATTTGGGAGTATATAACAATGCGATGCGTGTCGATGATGATGGACTGTTGCAGGCGTTGCACGAAGGGATGTTTGAGACGCCCTTATGGCGCGATTTCTTGAAACGATTGCAAGCCAAGACCGGCGCGCAATCTACGGCCTTGGTCTTTCGACCTGCGGATGAGGATGCGGTGGTCGAGCTATATGCTGGCGAGCAGCAAGGTGATGCCATTCGCAACCTGTTCACTAGTGAAGTGGGAACGCACCGTCTCCCTTACCAGAAAATGCGTCCGAACCGCGTCTATTCCCTGCCCGAGCTATTGGAGCTCGAAACCTCCGCCGACGCCGCGATGTTGGCGCAAGCAGCAACGGACCTGCGCTTGATCCGCGTCACCGAACCGGGCGGCGTCGATTTATGGCTTGGTTGCAGCGGCGGAAAGGCGATCGGATCGGCTACCAGCGCGTTGCTGACGGCGTTGGCCCCGCATTTACGGATCGCCCTGCGCAGCTTTGCCACGCTGGAACGCGAACGTTTTCGTTCGGCGATTACCGGCCAAGCGTTTGACCGACTGAAAATGGGGTGGCTGTCGCTTGATGCTAGCTGCCGGATCATTGATGCGACCGACAATGTGGAACAGTTATTCCAATGGGGCGGGCTGTTGCGGCGCGGACGGTATGACCGGCTGGTCCCAGCATCGCCCATGATAGACCGGCAATTGACGGCATTGCTCAAACATTTCGCCGCCAATCCAGAAGCGAGGCCTCAGGCTTTTAACCTCAGCAAAGACCCTTGGGTGGAAATGCTGGTGACGCCTGTCCAAAGCGCGGCCTTTTCGGGCAGTAAGACACCTTTGGCGATCGTGTATGTCAGCGGAGATCGCAGCTCGCAGGCTGACCGCTGCGATCAGCTGGTCGAACTGTTCGGCCTGCTCCCCAGCGAGGCGCGAGTGGCATGGATGTTGGCGCAGGCAACAAGCATAAATGATGCTGCAGATGCGCTAGGCCTGACGGTTGAGACAGCCCGCAATTACTCCAAGAAAATCTATGCGAAAACCGGCGCACGCGGCCAAGCCGAACTGGTACGCATCGTTTTGACGAGCGTATTGGCGATCAGCTGAGTTCGCTGCATCATCTTGCTATGCGCTGGGCGCCGATGTTAGGGACGAGTGCGCGACAAAAGAGGGAACTAGGCGATGCCGACATTAAAAATGCGATCTTGGCTTTTCGCCCCCGGTGACAGCGATAGGAAGATGGCAAAAGCGATCGAAGGCGATGCTGACATCGTTTTGTTTGATCTTGAAGATGCCGTGGTCGCCGAAAACAAACCACTCGCGCGGTCGATGGTCAGTGCGGTGTTGCGCGCAAATCCGGCTGAGCAAGCGCGCATGTGGGTGCGCGTGAACCCGCTGGATGGCCCTTACGCTTTGGCGGATCTTGCCGCGATCATGCCCGCAGCGCCCGGCGGTATCATGCTTCCCAAAGTCTATGGCCGCGCCGATGTTGAAAAGCTGGATCATATGCTTTCTGTGTTGGAGGTTGCAAATGGCATCGACGAAGGATCAACGCCAGTCATCGTTTTGATCACCGAAACGGCCGAGGCGATGTTCCACACAGGCAGCTATAAAGGCGCACCGCGCGTGGTGGCGCTGACATGGGGCGCGGAGGATTTGGCAGCTGCCATTGGTGCAAGTGCCAATCGCAACGCTAATGGCAGCTATGGCTTCACCTACGAACTTGCGCGCAGCCTGACCCTTTTGGGGGCCGCGAGCGCCGGTGTGAATGCCATAGATACGATCAGTGCCGATTTTAAAGACATGGATGCGCTGCGTCTTCGCGCCGAAAAGGTGAGGCGCGATGGATTTCGCGGTATGCTCGCGATCCACCCGGCACAGGTTCCCGTTATCAACGCGGCCTTTACGCCGAGTGCCGATGAAATTGCCGAGGCGCAGGAAATCGTCGATGTGTTTGCGGCCAATCCCGGTATGGGCGCTATCGCATGGAAAGGCGGAATGCTGGACCTGCCGTTTTTGACGCGCGCGCAGCAAGTGCTCGCGCAAGTCTAAGTCGAAAGGACGCTTTAAATGCCGGGATTATGGTTTGACGAATTAAGCGTTGGGCAGGTTTTTGACCATCCGATCAGGCGCACTGTCACGGAAACGGACAATGTGCTGTTCAGCACAATGACGCACAATCCCGCGCAACTGCATCTTGATGCAGAGTATATGAAGACCAGCGAATATGGTCAGATTATCGTCAACAGCTGCTTCACCCTTGGCCTGATGGTCGGGATATCGGTTGGCGACACGACATTAGGAACTGCTGTTGCAAATCTTGGCTGGGATGAAGTGCGCTTTCCCAAACCGGTCTTTATTGGCGACACGCTGAACATCAAAACGACGGTCATCGAACTACGCGAATCCCGCTCTCGACCAGAGGCGGGGATCGTTACATTCTTGCACGAGGCGTTTAATCAACATGGCGATACCGTCGCCAGTTGCAAACGATCGGGGCTGCAACGCAAAAAGCCGCAATAGCCCGTGGGTGGAGTCGTTATTGCTCCACCGCAAAGGTTAGCCCCGCATGGTCTTGCAACCGCTTGACCAAAGCTTCGCCAAGCGCTGCGCCGGGTGTCGTGACACCGCCAGGGCCAGCATTTTCTGTCAGTGCAATCGCTGTTTCCGCAATCATCTTTGATGTGGAGCCATAGCCGGGATCGCGGTCGCCTTTGACCGACAGCAACACCCGCTTTCCATCCGGATACTCGCCGACAAAAAGCACGTCGTAAAAGCCATTGTCGCGCTCTTCCTTGGTCGGGCCTTCGCCGGGTTTTGGATCATCGGCATTGCCGATCATCGGCGTTTTGGCGACATATTCGGCGGCTTGCTGGCCCGCATCGCCTGGCCCCGTCAGCATCATTTCGTCATAGACAAAGTCGGTGCCAAAGGGATGTCCAAGCAGCGCGTTGGTGCGATGAACGTTTTTGGTGTTGATCGGCGCCATGATGAAGTTCGTCGCCCAGCTGCCAAGGCTTTCATCATATTCGGGCTTGTTTCCGGCGGGCTGATCCGGACCCTGGAAACCACCGGCTAGCGAAAATGGATTGGTCAGATAGCCGATGATCGCAGGGTCTTTTGCCGCCGAAGCCATCGTCGCCTTTAAGCTGGCCGCAGTGCCGCCCGAAAACTTGCCTTGCATCGCGCGAACGCGGCCCTTGACGCGAGGGGCAGGAGCTCCGTGCGTTGCAACTGCGTGTTTTTGCAGCATCAGCACACCCAGATCGAACGGGATCGAGTCAAAGCCTGCGGAAAAACAAATGCGCGCGCCTGACGCTTTGGCGGCTTCATGATGCTCATCAATCTTCTGCCGCATCCATGCCGGTTCGCCGCAAAGGTCCGTGTAGTCGGTGCCATTGGCAACGCAGGCGGTGACCAGTTCATTGCCATAAAGCTGATACGGCCCGACCGTAGTCAGAACGACTTTGGTGCGTTTTGCCATGGCGTCAAGCGTCGCCGGATCAGCAGCATCTGCGACCACCAACGGCGTATCAGCAGGCGCACCAATCAGGTCGCGCACTTCCTCCAACTTCGCCAAAGACCGGCCTGCCATCGCCCATTTCAGGCCAGTTTTGTCTTTCAGATATTCCGCAACCAGACGGCCGGTATAACCAGTGGCGCCATAGACAATGATATCAAATTCGCGGGGTTCGATTGGCATAAAGGGGCTCCTGAAAGGGTTGGCCATTTTGATGCGACATTTATTCAGACAAGTCAAAACACTGTGGAGCTAAGCGCCAATTAAGACACTTACCTACCAAGGGCCCGGCTCAAAATTTAGGCTGCGATTTTAACCTGGTCACGGCCAGAGGTTTTGGCGCGGTACATCGCGCCATCCGCATTTGCGAGCATTGTTTTGGTTGTGGACCACCGGTCTGCACAGGCAATGCCGACGCTGATCGTTGCGGTAACATCGGTATTTTTGGCTGTGCCCATCGCGATCATTTGGCGTAAATGTTCGACATGGACAGACGCCGTTGCGATGTCTGTATCTGGCATCAGCATCAGAAATTCTTCGCCGCCAATACGGCCGATTGAAAATCTGCGCGGCATGGAATTTCTTGCCGAGCGGCCAACGGCTGCCAAGACTTCGTCGCCGCCAAGATGTCCGAATTTGTCGTTGATCCGTTTGAAATGGTCGATGTCAAAAATGGCGATTGTATAAATGCTTCTGTTTTTCTGCGCCTTCGTCAGCTGCGCACAGAGGCGCGCCATAATCCAGGATCGGCTTAGCAACCCTGTCAGATCGTCGCGGGCAATCGCGATAGCCCGTTTGCGATTGTTGCGCTGCGCTTCCCATTGCGCATGTTGCGCCAATACCCGCAGTTGTTGTTCGCGCGTCACCGACGCGGCGGCGCTGCGTTCGCGGTCTTCAAGCACCGAGGCAACCGGCAGGCTGATCAACAATTGCGAAGCTAGAAAAAGCTGTAGCAGTAAAAGCTGCTCAAATGGTGCCGCGTTGGAGCCAGCAATTGGGCCTGCTCCATTCAGGGTTGAGATGACTGCGATGCCCGCCACGATCAACATCGACAATACGGCGCCGGTGCGGCCACATCGGAACACGGCAATCAGCAAAGGAATGCTGATCAAAAAGAGAACCGGCATCGTATTCTGTATGAACACGCCGCCCGCCACGATTGCCGATAGACAGCTGATTAACGCAAATTCCGCTAACAGATTGCGAGCATTGTCGCTGGCTTGGCGCGGACGAATGCTTTGGCGCAAGATCATCAGGCTGGGGACAACGAAGAGCATTCCAAGCAGGTCTGACAGGAACCAAGACTGCCACGCCTTAAACGGCGCATCGGGCAAGACCGCTGTCGACAGCGATGCTGACACAGCCGTTGCGAAAACCATAATGCCCACAAACCGGTGGAGATTAACCGCGTCGAAATGGTCGGCGTCTGTCCCGACGAATTTCTTCAGCAGATATATCGCCAATGCCACTTCGATGATATTGGCGATGGAGAAAAACAGCGTGACCAACGCAGAATTTCCGGCGTGCCAGTTTACAAAAAGGCTAGCCGCAAAAGCAGCGATATAGCCCGCGAAAGCAACATGTTGTCTCTGTCCGTGGATTGCACACAGCAGAATGGCGTTGGCGGACCATATTGCCGCCAGCCCATCGAAATGTTTTGACGCATCGATGACCACTAAGCCATTCAGCGCATAAATAGCAGCAATGGCGATGCTATAGCACAGCACATAGCCCCTAGGCCGCAGCTGTTTCAGAGATGGTGTCGCCAAGGTCATCCAAGGCGCATGGCGCAACTCTGGTTAAGAAACTCTGCCCGAGCTTGTAAACAGTTCTGCTACTTGCTCGCTTCGTCAACGCGTTCTGCGGTTAACGCAGATGCCGGTTACAAGCGCGGCAGAGTGACGCCTTTTTGCCCCATATATTTGCCAGCCCTATCGGCATAGCTCGTCTCGCACGGCTCGTTGCCTTGCAAGAACAGGAACTGGCATGCGCCTTCATTGGCATAGATTTTGGCCGGCAGCGGCGTGGTGTTGGAAAATTCCAGCGTGACATGGCCTTCCCAGCCTGGCTCCAGAGGGGTGACGTTGACGATGATTCCGCAGCGCGCATAGGTCGATTTGCCAAGGCAGATCACCAGCACGTCGCGCGGTACGCGAAAATATTCGACCGTGCGGGCAAGCGCAAAGCTGTTGGGCGGGATGATGCAAACATCGGTTTCGCGGTCAACAAAGCTGTCGGGGTCGAACTTTTTAGGATCGACAACGCTGCTGTTCACATTGGTGAAAATCTTAAACTCGGGCGCAACGCGAGCGTCATAGCCGTAAGAGGACAGGCCATAGCTGATGCAACCGTCGCGGCGCTGCGCCTCGACAAAGGGCTCGATCATCCCGTTTTCTTGCGCCTGTTGGCGGATCCATTTGTCTGACAGGATTGCCATATATGCCCTCTCATTGTTCTCCCAAAAACCGGAGCCCTGAGCCTGTCGAAGGGCGACTGTCAGATGCAGCGCTACCTTGATGGGCGTGCTTCGACAGGCTCAGCACTAACGGTATTATTGAGAGCGCCTATTTTTTTACGCCACCGTCGTCGAAACAATCCGGCCGGGTTCGCGCGGTGGCTCACCCTTTGGCAACGCATCGACATTGTCCATGCCTTCGGTCACTTCACCCCAAACGGTGTACTGACGGTCAAGGAAACCGGCATCGTCAAAGCAGATGAAGAACTGGCTGTTTGCGCTGTTCGGGTTTGACGAACGCGCCATCGAACATACGCCGCGAACATGCGGCTGGCTGTTAAATTCTTGCGCCAGATCGGGCTTTTTCGATCCGCCCATGCCGGTGCCGTCTGGGCATCCGCCCTGCGCCATGAAACCGTCGATGACGCGGTGAAACTTTACGTTGTCGTAAAAGCCTTCACCAGCCAACTCGACAATGCGCGCAACATGGTTTGGCGCAAGGTCGGGGCGAAGTTTGATAACAACATCGCCAGTAGTCAGGTGCAAAGTCAGCGTTTCGGCCATGGGTAGGATTCCTTTCAAATTCAGTTGCGAGTTTCCTTAGGCAGCATATCCCAAAAAGCAAATTGCATTTTACAGCCCAAAGCCTAGGAGAGCGACGAGTATGTAAAACGCCGCAAGGGAACACCGATGAGCAACGACATCGATACCATCGTCCCTGATGCAGAAGCGCGAATTACATTGGACGAAGACGACCGGATGATGCCCGATTTCGTCCGCTCTGTGCTTGAGGCGGTTGACGAAAACCGGTTTGAAGACGCGTATCAACTCGCACAGCCGCTGCACGCCGCCGACATCGCCGATCTGTTTGAGCTGACCCCGCGCGGTGATCGCGGTGATCTGGCGCGCGCGCTTGGCGATTTGATGAGCGGCGATGTTCTGGCCGAAATCAACGATTATGTCCGCGAAGATTTGCTCGATGTCCTGCCCGCAGCGCAAGTCGCAGATCTTGCCGGGCAGATGGATACTGACGATGCCGTCGCCTTTATCGAGGATCTTGAGGAGGACGAGCAACAGGCCGTTTTGGCCGAGCTTGACCCCGAGGATCGCGCAGCAATCGAGGATGCG
>JBEBKE010000085.1:0-10738 GCA_040079555.1 Sphingorhabdus sp.
GAGATTTTCACTGAGGTTGTGGCCGCGCCCGACGCCGATGATGCGGCCAAAGCAGTGTTTGCGAAAAAGAAGAATTTGCGCCTGTTGCTCACCGGCAGCCTGCCCGATCCAAAGCGTGGCGGACTGCAAGTCAAACCGATCACTGGCGGTCTGTTGGTGCAATCGCGCGATAACGGTTTCGTGCCCGACAGCGAGTTCAAGATCGTCACAAAACGCGCGCCGACGGCGCAAGAGCTGCGCGACTGCCGTTTTGCCTGGACGGTAGCGAAGCATGTGAAATCAAACGCCATTGTCTATGCCAAGGACGGGGCAACCGCAGGCATTGGCGCAGGCCAGATGAACCGTCGCGACAGTGCACGCATTGCGGCAATCAAGGCGCAAGAAGCAGCGGAAACCTATGGCTGGGATCAATGCCGCACCGTTGGTTCAGCGGTGGCTTCAGATGCGTTCTTCCCCTTTGCCGACGGCTTGCTTGCTGCCGCCGAGGCTGGCGCGACTGCGGTCATTCAACCCGGTGGTTCCATGCGCGACGAAGAAGTCATCGCCGCAGCGGATGCAGCAGGGCTGGCGATGGTGTTCACCGGCATGCGGCATTTTAGGCATTGATGACGGTGCGCCAAAACCTAAAGCATGTTGCGCTGGTCGTCCGTGATTATGACGAGGCCATCAGTTTCTTTGTTGATCGTTTGGGTTTCACACTTTTGGCCGACGAATATCAGCCAGAGCAGGATAAGCGCTGGGTCTTGGTAGCGCCGCCGGGTTCTGGGCCAGATGGCGCGTCGATCTTGCTTGCCCGCGCAAGCAATGATGAACAAGCCAAGGCGATTGGCAATCAATCAGGTGGCCGGGTTTTTCTGTTCCTTGAAACAGACAATTTTGATCGCGATTATGCAGCAATGATCGCCAAGGGCATTCACTTTGTCCGCGAACCCGCCACGCAAGCCTATGGCAAGGTGGCGGTGTTCGAAGATCTTTACGGCAATTGGTGGGATTTGGTTCAGTTCAGCTGAACCTTACCGAGCCCGCTTTACTGCATCTTTATGCCGGCCAACGCCTGCTGGCTTTGGGCCGTAATTACGCGGGCGTTCGCCGTCCGCTCTGGGTTTGCCGCTAGCGATCGAGGGGCCGCCACGTTTATGGCCGCCGCTGGATGGACCGCCACGGTTTTCGCCGCCGCGATTGTCTGGGCTGCGACCTTCATAACCACCGCGGCCTTCACCACCACGATTGTCGCGGCGTGGTTCACCGCCGCGATTATCTTGGCCACGACCATCTTGACGCCGCGCGTCTTGCGGAGCGCCATCGCGTGGCCCACGGTTGGAGACCGGAATTTCGTCACGGCCATAGCCGTCACGGCTCATCAACGGACTGCCAAAGGCAGGGCGCGGCGTGCGACTTGATCCACCACTGCGTCCGCCGTTACCGCGTCCGCCTTGCTGACCACCGGGACGGCCACCGGGGCGACCGCCAAAGCCGCCACGTTCCTGCTCACCGCGTGGCGGGGCAACAGGCTTTGGCATTTCGGATACCATCTGGCGGAAACCTTCGGGAAGGCCGATCTGGTTCAGCTTGATTTTAGTCAGACGCTCGATGTCTTTCAAATAGCCACGTTCGTCATCGGCGACAAAGCTGATCGCGATGCCATCAGCGCCTGCACGCGCAGTACGACCGATGCGGTGGACATATTGATCGGGAACATTGGGCAGCTCATAGTTAAACACATGGCTAACGCCGGGGACGTCAATGCCGCGTGCGGCAATGTCGGTGGCGACAAGAATGCGGATATGGCCAGCGCGGAACCCTTGCAACGCAGCGGTGCGTTGCCCTTGCGACTTGTTACCGTGGATGGCAGCGGCTTTGATGCCTGCGCCTGCCAGATGGCGGACAACGCGGTCTGCGCCATGCTTTGTGCGCGTGAAAACAAGCGCGCGTTCAACCGCTTCGTCTTTCAGGCGGAAATTCAGCAATGCTTGCTTTTCGCCTTGGTTGACGAACGTCACATGCTGCTCAACGCGTTCTGCGGTGGTGGCGGCCGGCGCAACCGATACGCGAACGGGGTTGTTCAAGAAACGGTTGCCCAGCTCCGAAATCGCCTTTGGCATTGTAGCCGAAAAGAACAGGCTTTGGCGCTGCTTGGGCAGCATCAGGTCAATACGCTTCAACGCGTGAATGAAACCAAGGTCCATCATCTGGTCAGCTTCATCAAGGACGAAGATTTCGACGTCTTTCAACGTCAGCGCGCGCTGTTCGATCAAATCGAGCAAACGACCGGGCGTGGCGACAAGGATATCGACGCCAGCAGCCAGTTTCTTCTTTTGCGTGAAAATCGGCATCCCGCCGAAAACGCATTGAACGGTCAGGCCCAGATATTTGCCATAATCACGGAACTTGTCAGCGATTTGAGCCGCCAATTCGCGCGTCGGCGAAAGGACGAGCATCCGGCAGCTATAGCCTTTGCGCGGTTTGATATCGGTTGCGAACCGGTGCAGCGAAGGCAGCGCGAACGCCGCCGTCTTGCCGGTGCCGGTTTGCGCGATGCCGCACAGATCGCGGCCCTGCATCAACGACGGGATCGACTGCATCTGGATGGGGGTAGGGGTATCATATCCCGATTCGGCAAGCGCCTTCAGGATTGGCTGGGCAAGGCCCAGTTCTTCAAAAAATGACATAAATAACTTTCAGATTATGCAAAGCGCACCCCTGAATCGCGGTCCTTTGTTCAGGACGGCGCAGGCGCGCAAGCGGGTGTACGGAGCCAGCCTATGCTGATCCGTTGGAAACAACCCCGCGTGAATTGGGAAGCCTCTTGGCTCACGCATCTCGTTCGTTTGGCGGAGGATCTATTACCCTCTCACGCTGCCAAATCTGCGGCGGTGATGTCCGCTCGCCTCATGCGCTCAATGGCCATATGGCCGCGCAACACCGAAAAAGCAAGGAAATACCGCAGTGCAACAATAATCTGTCGCAGATGGGCGAAATCCGGCGGGCGTTAACTTTTCATTATCCAATTTCGTTCAGAGATTTCTCCGTAGCAATTATCGCTGGAGGAAAAGCGACAATGACCGGGCAAAAACAGGGTTTAGTGGACGTAGCAATCATTGGCGCGGGGCCTGCGGGGCTGACCGCTGCCTATCTGCTGACCAAAAAGGGTTACAGCGTTTCGATCATCGAGAAAGACGAACGCTATGTCGGCGGGATCAGCCGCACCGTAGAAGTTGACGGCTATCGTTTCGATATTGGTGGGCATCGGTTTTTCTCAAAATCCAAAGAAGTCGTCGATCTGTGGAATGAAATTCTGCCTGATGATTTTATCCAACGCCCCCGGATGAGCCGCATCTATTATGAAGGCAAATTCTACAGCTATCCGCTGCGTGCGTTTGAGGCGTTGTTCAATCTGGGCATCATTCGCTCGACATTGTGCATGGCGAGCTATCTGAAAGCAAAAGCCTTTCCGAACACGAAGGTCCGCAGCTTTGAAGATTGGACCGTCAACCAATTCGGTCACAAGCTGTATTCGATCTTTTTCAAAACCTATACCGAGAAAGTATGGGGCATGCCCTGCGACGAAATGTCGGCAGATTGGGCGGCGCAGCGGATTAAGGGGCTTAGCCTCGGTGCAGCGGTGCTTGACGGGCTGAAACGCAGCCTTGGCCTGAACAAGAAACCCAATGACGGCATGGAAACCAAAACCCTGCTCGAAACTTTCCGCTATCCGCGCCTTGGGCCCGGCATGATGTGGGATGCGGCGCGCGATGCGGTTGTTGCAAAGGGCAACACGGTGTTGATGGGCCATAGCTTTAAGCAATTGGCGCAAGATGCAAATGGCAACTGGCGTCTCTCGGCAACGAAAGCCGACGGCAGCGAATCGGTGATCGAGGCGAAGCATGTTATCAGCTCGGCACCGATGCGCGAATTGTCAGCACGTATCCACCCGCTGCCGCAAACATCGTTGCAGGCATCGGACCTGAAATATCGCGACTTTTTGACCGTCGCGTTGATGATCAAATCGGACGACCTGTTCCCTGATAACTGGATCTATATCCATGACAGCAAGGTCAAGGTTGGCCGCGTGCAGAACTTCCGCAGCTGGTCGCCTGAAATGGTTCCTGATCCATCCATCGCTTGCGTTGGCCTTGAGTATTTCTGTTTCGAAGGTGACGGCCTGTGGTCGGCCAGCGACGCTGATCTGGTCGAGCTTGCCAAGAAAGAAATGGCGATCCTTGGCCTTTGCAACCCGCAAGACGTCGTCGGCGGCGCTGTGGTCCGTCAGGAAAAAGCCTATCCTGTTTATGACGGCACCTATGCCGACAATGTCGAGGCTATGCGTGATGAGCTAGAGGGCAAATATCCAACGCTGCACATGGTAGGCCGCAACGGCATGCACCGTTACAACAATCAGGATCACGCGATGATGACTGCGATGCTGACTGTCGAAAATATCGATGCAGGCGCGCGCGTCTATAATATCTGGAACGTCAACGAAGACGCCGAATATCACGAAAGCGGCGACGAAGGCGAACAGCAAGCCATTGCGTCTAAGGTGCAAGTCAACGCCGATCAGGCAGCGGCTTTGACCAGCGAACGCGATGTTCCAACCCGTATCGAAAAGCCAGAAGCCGATGGCCAGCGTAAAGCAGCCTGATCGCCGCGATAGTGAACGCCGGACAGGGGCGCGTCGTGCAGATGACGCGCCCGCTGCTGTCCCTGAATCGGTGTTCGACGTTTTGGGCTGGATCGGCTTTTTCCGCCAGCTGACCTTTATCCGCTATGGTGTAGTTAGCGTCGGCGCGCTTGCGGTTGATCTGGGCCTGTTTCTGGCGCTGTTGCAAGCGGGAATGCTTAGCGCATTGGCCGCAGCGATTGGTTACGCGGCGGGGATTTTTGCGCATTGGATGCTATCCAGCCGTAAAGTATTTCAAGACCGCGTTTCCGGACGTGGCACGCGCGAACGCACCCAGCAAAAGGCAATGTTTGTTGTCTCCGCGCTGCTTGGCCTCGTTTTGACGATGGCCGTGGTGGGCGCTGGCGAAATGCTGGGTGTTGATCCCCGGATTGCCAAAGTGTTTGCAATCATCCTATCCTTTACCTTGACCTATTTGTTACGCAATGTGGTCGTTTTTCGGGTGGGGCAAAGCCAGTAAGGCATGAAAAATTTTGCGGAACGGCATTACGGGCGGCTGATCTTTGCGATCTGGCTGATAACGTCGTTGTTGTTCCTTTTTGCCGCGCGTGACAATATCGCTGGTTGGAAAATGGGCGATCCTGACGATCAACTGCGTTTGGTGCAGGTTCGCGATTGGCTGGCCGGACAAGGCTGGAGTGACGTCACCCAATACCGGATGAACTTGCCCGATGGCGGACCGATGCATTGGTCGCGGCTCGTCGATATTCCCATTGCCGCAGCGATTTTGGCATTGCGGCCGATACTTGGGCAGTATTACGCGGAAATGGCTGCGGCGGCGATTGTACCGTTGCTGATCTATGGCCTGTTTCTCGCATTTTATGCAGCCGCTGTGCGCCGCATTTGGGGAGCACTGCCTGCCTTGGTCGCTGCTGCTTCGGTATTTCTGATTCCGCAAGCCGTTGTGCAATTGGTCCCGATGCGAATTGATCATCATGGCTGGCAACTGGTATTGTTCGCTGTTGGCTTGTGGGCGCTGTTCGACCCGCGACAAAGCAAAATATCGGCGGCCATTCTGGGTACCGCGATGGCATTGTGGTTGGAAATTTCCATCGAAGGGCTGCCCTTTGCGGTGATATTTATCGGAATTCTTGCTCTACGCTGGTTGATACCGTCTTGGCGGACGGCTGAGGTTGCAGCGGGTGACACCGACGGCGGAGAACCGCTACTGGTCGCCGCCGTGACATTTGCGGCAAGTCTGGCCACGCTGTTTGCCATTACCGAAAACTGGGCGAATGCTGCTGAATATTGTGACGGCTTGTCCCCTTTCCACGTGGCATCGGCGACCGCAGTGGCCGGCGTTCTGGCGATAGGGGCGATGTTGCTTCATGGACATATCCTTAAACCGGTGCTTTCGATCAAGCTCGCGATTTGCGCGTCTGCGGCGCTTGCAGGCGCTGCGACATTGCTGTCCATGGCACCGCAATGCGCAGGGGACGCGTTTGCGACACTTGATCCCTTGGTGCGAAGCTATTGGTTCAATCGCGGCGTCGAAGGCCTGCCGCTTTGGAAACTGCCCTTTGCCGAGACCGCACCGCCCCTGGCCGGGCTGATCGCCGGTGTGTTGGCCTGTATCTGGATGTGGCTGACCAAATCTTTGCAACCACAGTCGATGGTGTTCACCTTGCTGCTGTTGTTTATCGGGCCGACTCTTGTCGGCAGCTTCGTCAACCGGACGATTGTCTATGCTTTGCTCGTCGGCGCCATGCTCCTCGCTGCAATGGCCGTCAGCTTTTTTACCAAGGCCGAGGACGCAAATGGCTTGAGCGCACGAATGGGTTGGCGGTTGGCGGGCATATTGCTGCTAATGCCAGCAATGCTGGGGCAGAATGCCTCGGCGCTACCGATACGCGATACATTGCCATTGACGAAGAAGCAGCGCGACGCGCAGGCGGATTTTTTGAAACAGGCGCGGCAATGTCAATCGACGGCGGCGTCCGTCATGCTAAAGCAGTTACCCACCGCGAACATCATGGCTCCGCTGGATACCAGCCCGTCGATCCTGATGTTCACCCAGCACCGTGTTGTCGCCACCGGACATCACCGGAACGAAGCTGCAATGGCCGACGTCATTCGGACATTTACCGGCAGTGCGGACGACGCTGCGGCAGTTTTGACGAAGCGGCGTATTGATTTTGTGCTGACCTGTGACGGCAGCTTTGAAATTGATCTCTATGTTAAACGCATGCCATCGGGCTTTGCTGCGCAGCTACGGCAAGGAACGCTGCCAGTCTGGTTGAAGCAGCAGCCCGATATCGGGCCGTTTCACCTGTACAAAATCGATTGGAGCAAGTCGTGATGCGGGTGCTGTACCGGCTATGGCCTATTTTGGTGCTTTGTTTGCTGGTGTCGGCGGTGCTGATCTGGCGGAGCTGGGATGTCATCATCACCCGTGCCGGATGGGATCCGGACGATCAATTGCGGTTGGTGCAGCTGCGCGATTTTCTGGGCGGGCAAAGCTGGTTTGACACCACGCAATATCGTCTGAATCCGCCCGATGGCGCGCCAATGCACTGGTCTCGATTGATCGAATTGCCATTGGCGCTTGTCGTGGTTTTGGTGACGCCATTGCTGGACGCGGAACGTGCGGAGATGGCGGCAGGCATAATTGTACCTCTGTTTTGCTTGGGCGGGACTACATTCCTGCTTGCCGATCTCGCCGAGAAAATCGGTGGGCGTGCGGCCGGGATTGCCGCCGCAATATTGACGCTGATTGCGCCTGCATTGCTATTGCAGCTGCAACCGATGCGGATCGACCATCACGGTTGGCAGATATTCTGCGCTGTGCTGGCACTATCGGCGTTGTTTTGGGCTAATGCGCGAAAGGCGGGGCTCATCATGGGCGCGGCTCTTTCCATCTGGCTGCACATATCGCTGGAAGGTGCGCCGATGACCGCCGCCATTTTCGCCGTTCTGGGTTGGCGCTGGATCAACAATAGCAGCGAAGCACCCCGCATGTTTTCGACTTTGTGCAGTTTTGCGGGCGCATCGCTGGCGCTATTTTTAGGAACGCAGGCGACCGGTTTCGCCGCACAGCAATATTGCGATACGATTTCGCCTGCGCATATCTGGGCGATTTTTGCGGCGGTCGCCATATTGATCGTCGCGGTCAAAGCAAAGCTGCCACATGCTTGGCAGCGGGCTGTGGCGGTTGTGACTGCTGGAGCTGCGACGATTGGCGTGCTGTTGTGGTTCGCACCATTTTGCGCGCAGGGTGCGTTTGCCGATCTTGATCCTGTGGTGCGCGAGTTTTGGTATGCCAATGTGAAGGAAGGACTGCCTGTCTGGTATCAGGACCCGATGGCCGTAATAACGTTGCTGCCGACATTGGCGGTTGCGCTGATCGGGTTGCCGTTTGCCTTTCGCACCGCTGACGCATCGCATCGCCCGATCCTGCTGGAACTCGGCTTTATTCTGATTTACGCGAGTGTATTATCACTTCTCGTCTTTCGGACGGTGTCTGTGGCAACGGCATTTACCGTGGTTCCCACGGCGTTGTGTATTGCGGCGGCTATCCGCCTCTACCGGACGGAACCGAAATTCGCCCGGCGCATGGCATTGGTCATATTCGCGCTGATATTGTTAGTTCCAGGTACGATCACCGCGACGATTGCAAAGCCGTTTAATAGCGAAGAAAAGGCTGATGCTAAACCCAGCAATATACGCAAAGCGGCTGGAGAAAATTGCGAAGCCGTATCATCGATAAAGGCGCTGTCGCGACTACCCACGGGTAACATCTTGGCGCCATTTGATTTGGGTCCGGCGATTTTGTTGACGACGCCGCACAAAGTCTTGGCATCAAGCCATCACCGCAATCGTCAGGGGATGAGGGATCACATCGACATCTTTCGCCTGCCGCCAGCGCAGGCGCGGCCGATTATGCAGCGGCATCACATCGCCTATCTTGTCGCTTGCCTCGGCGAGGCGGAGTTGAAACATTATGTGCGGAAAAGCCCCACCGGCCTATGGGCGCAAATTGATGCCGGGAACCCACCCGACTGGCTCGAATATCAAGGCGTCATCGGCAAGGGGTTGAAAGTCTGGCGCGTGCGTTGAATGCTAAAGGTGCATGAAATCGCGCGCGAAGCTTTTCAAATTCGCACCGCTATCGACGAATAAGATTTGCCCGGTCACGTCGCGGGCGTTGGCCAGATAAAGCACAGCCTCTGCGACATTGGCGGGATCGGGCAGGTGACCCAAAGGCATTTCGGAGGCCAGCCGTTCCATTTGTGCAGCGTTATAATCGTCGGTGGGAATCACAAGTCCCGGGGCGACGCCGTTAACGCGCGCGCGCGGCCCAAAAGCCATCGCCAAAGTTCGCACCGATTGCGCCAATGCCTGCTTGGACAAAGTATAGCTTAGCTGGTCACCATTGGGATTGTGAATACGCTGATCGACGATATGGACGATTGCGGGCTGCTGGCCTTCGCCTGCGGCTGCGACCAATGCTTTGGACAGCAGTACAGGCGCGAACAGGTTCAGTTGAAAATGGGCCGTTAGGGTCGACGCATTCATGGTCGTCCAGTCATCTTGTCCAAACATCGCGGCGTTGTTGACCAACAGGTCAGGCGTGCGGCCAACATGATCGCACACTGCGGCGATTAACGGTTCGACCTGTGTTGGATCAGATAGATCGGCAGCGAAATGCTGCCATTGCGAGCCCGCGCTTTCGAGTGCTTCGGCCAATACAGGGTCAGGTTGTCCGTCCTTATGGCTGCTCAGCGCCAGATCATAGCCAGCCTCTGCCAATCGCGCGGCGATAATTGCACCCAGTCGGCGCATCCCGCCGGTAACGAGTGCCAGCGGGCGGCTCACTTACGGTGCCGCGTCATCGTGATACCGATCGATTCGCCATCCTCCGCAATCGCCAGCTTGATGATCTTCACCGTAATTGCTTGAAATCTGATGTCGGACGCGAACAGTCGGTCGATGATATGATCACCCAGCGCCTCAATCAAAGTAAAGTGCACGCCATCGGGAAACTCCGTCGCAGCGGCTTTGATATCCATATAGTTTTTGGATGCCGATAGCGGCGTGTCTGGCGCATAATGCGGCGCGATGTCGAGGTCGGCATTAACCGAAATATGCAACGGCTGCGGCAGGTGCGTTTCCTGGCTGTAAATGCCGGTCAGGACATTGACGTGCAGGTCGTGGACTTCGAGAGTGAGTAAGTCGTTCATATCAATCCTGATTAGACCATCTGGCAAAGATAGCCGTTGGTAATAAATGGCCGCGCGCTTGTTCGCGCACAGCGAGTTCGCCAAATTCAATCTTACCGGGCAGGTCGGCAAAATGGCTGTTGAGTAAGTTTCCAAGCGCCATTGCTGACATCCGAACAGCGTAAACGGTGAGAAAAAGGAACCGCGAGTTTTCATCGAGCAACTTGCGGCAATTGGCGATCAGCTCGGGCAGATCTTCCTCCAACCGCCAAACCTCCCCATCGGGGCCGCGCCCATATTTGGGTGGATCAAGCAGGATGCCATCATAGCGCCGCTCGCGCCGAACTTCACGCGCAACGAACTTGGCGGCATCCTCGACGATCCAGCGAATCGGGCGATCTGCCATGGCGGATAAAGCTGCATTTTCACGCGCCTGCGCAACCGATTTTTTGGAGGCGTCGACATGCACCATCTGCGCGCCACCAGCCGACAATGCGAGCGTGCCAACGCCGGTATAGCCAAACAGGTTCATCGCTTGCGCTTCGGCGTTGCCGCCGAGCATCGCCCGCATCCAGCGCCAGACAGGATCCATGTCAGGAAAGAAACCGAGATGGCGAAAGGGTGTGCATTGGGCGGTGAAGGAGACTTCTTCCCAGTTTAGCGGCCAGCCTGTATTGGCCGCCTGATTTTCATAATACCAGCGGCCACCACCATCTTCGTCGGAACCGGGAATGAACTCGGCATCGGCGGGCCATTGGTCTTGCGCCGGTTCCCACATCGCCTGTGGTTCGGGGCGGATGAATTTGAACGCACCATAGGATTCCCATTTGCGCCCATTGCCGCTGTCGAGCAGCGTATAGTCCTCGCGCGGTTCGCTAATCAGCGTCTGAAATTCAGG
>JBEBKE010000086.1:0-10618 GCA_040079555.1 Sphingorhabdus sp.
CAAAGATATCGGAGCAAAATGCCCGCGGGCGATAGTCATTCTACCGGCAAGGGTATTTTGCTTCGAGATCGAAGCCATTTCGGCGTCCTTCGGATTTGAGGCCATTTTGTCCATTGCTGCGTTGGCAAAGCTCGACTTAGAACGTCTAAGCCTCCGCTTTGCCGCCTTACACTGAACAAAATGGCCTCAAACCTCGCAGGGGATATTTATGAGTTCACGGCCTAGTATCGGCGGCTGTGGAAATCGACCATGCGCTCGATGGGTTGCTGTGCCTGAAAGAAGTCGAGCTCGGAGTCCATAACAACGTTTCGTTTTCCGGCCAGCCCTTCCAATATTGCCAGTCCGCAAAATGGAACATAGGCTTCTGCGTAGCCGCCTTCGTGGATCACGGCGAGGCTGCCGCCACACAGCTCGTTTGGCAGTTCGACCATGATGCTGGTCATTCCGCGATAACTGTCGCTGCGATGGTCTCTGGCGCGGCTGCACATCTTTATATCTTTGTGCGTTTTGTGAAACGCAATGGCCTGGATGACGAGCTGATTCGCCGCGATTGGGACAGCTTTGCCTCCCAGTAAAACGGCCCGAAGTACAGACAAAACAAATATGATACCACACTCGCCGCTCCCTATGCCTTTTACCGCGCCGGGGGGCGTCATGTCGATTCGCCCAATCCGGTTTTGCAAATGGGCGACAAGGGTGATGCGGTGAAGAAACTGCAGGGATTGTTGAAGATCGGAGCCGACGGCGATTTCGGGCCGGGTACAAAGGCAGCGGTGGTGAAGTTTCAAAAGACCAAAGGGCTTTATGTCGACGGAATTGTTGGCAAGGGGACCTGGGTGGCGTTGGGGGGGTAAGTCAAACTCTCACTCGTTCAAGCGTCACCCAACCTTTCGACATTAATTGTGTCCATCTGAGCCAACAAATCCAGAGTTACTTGAAGTTTGCCCTTTTCAATTCGAGAGTCTTCCCAATTACCGCCAAGCTGAAACGCCGGACTCCAAAAATACACCTCATCGAACTCAAGAGTGCCCAACTGCTTCCTTGCGATATTGAGGTATTTAGGAAGCGATAGGCTTTTCAAATATCTGATATCTTTCATAAAACTTCCGAGGAACCAGGTTATGTTATTGCTCGAGTAGACCACTTGAGAGATGTTGACCAACGCCGTCCAAATCAGATCACCATCAAAAAAATAGAAATCGCCAAAGGCCGTCCGCATAAAGACTTCGGCTTTAGGAAAATCGCCTAACCACGCATCGTTGGCAGGCTTCATTTCGTCCGGATCGCAGGTCCAAATTGCCTGATTGCGGTAGGAACACCAGCCGTCCAGCTCTACCATTTGCAGCAGTTGGTCTGGAACACGTCCACGCAGGCGTTCCAAATCTTCAGGTGAGGCTCGTTTGTAGCAATCTCCTTCGCCATAGTATTGGCGAAAGCTCTGCAGGAAATTTGGATAGTCGACCATCATCTGTTCCTATGCAACTGACAAAGTGACGTTCATTGTTACACGTCCAATTTCTGCGATATTTGTGATCGGCGCTGGCGGCCCGCCAGTCCAACTAGCTCTAAGCCGCGCCGCTACGTCCGCTTCCAAAACGTTGATTCTGCCCGGCCATTGAGAACCGATACTTGAATTGACACGGCCGCTGCCCAATCCTGTAAGACCCTGATTGGGCAAATCTCGAGAGCCACCTGCGATCTGGTCGGGCGAATGAAGTGCATGTTGGGTTCTCATCCACTCTGCGACCAGGCTACCAGCAGTTGGATTGGCGGGGCGCGCGGGACCAACAAGCGGAAATCCGCTCTGCCGAAAAGCGGGCCAGTTGTTGAATGTTTGCCTTGCCCAGGTCAGTTCGTATCCCCGAAGTGATGGATAGAGCTGAGTGGAATTTGCGGGACTGGCAAGGCGTTGCGTCAGCTCGTCTCTCATCCGGTTACGCAAATTCTGCTGGTCTGCTGCGGAATCGGGATCGCGCCCGGATCGCCGTGGTCCGCCAGTAGTAGCGGGAAGTCGCCGGGTCGAAAACTCCAATCGATTTTGCCTCCAACGCGCGACGGTCAAACCGGTGAGGCCGGATTGCTGGAAGGCCAACTGCCTCTGATACTCTCCCCGTACACCAGCAAGATCAACCAGCCCCTCCGGATTAGCGCGAAGATTGTCGCCAATCTGGAACGGTGCCACGACAATGGCAGGCGTTATCGCAAGCACATTCGCAGCGCTACGCGGAAGAGTTGAATCGAGTGGTGCAAGTACCGCCAGATATGTCGACAATTGGTCCATGTGCTGGGCGAGTTGTTGAGACATTGCCGGAGTCACAGGAGTTCCAGAGACAAGAGTGGTCTGGGCTTGCCTCAATGGACCTCCAAGTAGCGCTTGAGCTGCCGTTTTGGCCCTCCGGGTTGGATCACTATTTGGTTGAATTCGCGTGAGGAACTGACTCACTGGTTCTGGATTGCTTGCGACGGTCAGTCGCGCTCCCGCCCCTTCGCCAGCGAAATAGAGCGAATGAGACGAGCCATCGGCGCCGCGGAAGGATTTTCGTGTCCGCCACCAATTGACAATGGCAGCGACAGCTCCTCGCGCTCCGCGCACCGCAGCCGCTCCCAACCGCCGCGCCTGCCGCACAATCCATGCCACCACCGCATCCAGCGCTCGGTCAATCGGTGCACGCACGCGCTGGATCAGGTCGGTCACGGCATCTGCCACGCGGCCCAACCCCGCAATGCGCGCGAGGAAACTGATTACCAGCGTTAATCCACCCGCCATGGTGGATTCAACCTTGTTGGCGGCGGGGCCGGTATTGCCGTTGGCGATGGCATCCAGCCCATCGATCACACCGGCGACCAGGGTAGCAATCTGGCTTAACCGCTCTTTGAAGAACATGAAGGTGTTGTACATGCCAATGATCGCCTGGATAAAGGCGCCAACCGGCGAAAGCATGGACAGAAGCCGGGTAACCGCTGCCTCTACGACCCGCTGTTTCACAAAATCCTTGATCGCATCGATGGCCATTTGCTGTAAATTGGTCAGCGTTTCCAATATCTTCTGCCACGCAGCTGCCGGACCCTCTGTCACAAGCGTGCGGACGATGTCAAAACCGGTTTCAAGTGCGACTACTGTTGTCTCATTGGTGGCGCGGACCAGCTTGGCGCGGATATTCTGCCAAGTGAGCCCCAGAATTGAGAGAACGAATTTCAGGATTTCGCGCAGCGAAAGTCCTCGCGGGATATAGATATTCGCCCCTGCCATCGCGCCTGTTAACCAGCCGACCATCGACGCTTGCAAATGGGTAAGGAAGTTGCCCGCAAACTGATTGAAACCTTGCTTGCCGGCCTTGATCAGATTTCCGACAAAGCTGATCGGGTCTTTCAAAATCTTGTTGAACGCGCCAGCTGCCTTGGCAATGTACGGCATCACACCGGGCGCCACGACCTCTACAATGATCTTTAGCAAATCGATAACCGTGCCCAACGCCCAACTGCCAAAATCGGCAAGGAAGCTGCCGAGCACCGCGCCAATTTTCAGGAAGGCGCGCGGAAGGACGACAAAATCCATAATCTCCAGGCCCTTTAGCCCGTCGATAAAGCGTGTCGGTATACTGGTGACCAGGCCCATCAGTCCCTTCATCGCGGTCTTGAACCAAGTAAAGGCGCGCGGGATGGCGTTGGCGCGCTGGATATTCTGCCACAGCTCGTCCTGTCCGATCATCGTCATAAAACCGCCGATGACTTCAGTCGCACCGCCTTCAAACTTTTCGCCAGAAACCGGGTCTTTGCCGAGCACGGCTTTGAGGAGCGTGTAAAAGGGTGTTTGTGCAGCAAGGGCGGCCAGCGGTTTCAGCACAGCTTCCTGCACGAACTCCAATATCTTGGCGAACAACCCCTTGGCGAAATCGATGATCCGGGTGATCGGGGTGGTAAAGATGCGCTTGGCGCGGTCCCACACCCCGCCCAAATCAAATATATCGGAAAAGCCAAGGTCGCCGGTAAACTGATCGAGCGCCGCCTTGATCGCAGGGCCAGTAATACCAAGCGACTTCAGCTGGCCCTCGATCCAGCCGCCAACCTTGTCAAATACGCCGTAGCTATCGAGCACGCGGGTGATGATGTTGCCGCCGGGCAGAAACTCCACAATGGCGCGCAGGATATTGGCGGCACTGGCCTCTACACTTGCCATGTTGATCGGATTGACGCCGATCAGGATGGTGAACATGCGGTAGCCGGGGATGGCGTTGGCGGCATCAGCAAAGAAATCCAGAACATCGCTGATTCCCAGACGGCTTGCCTGTTTGGGCGTGCGCTCGGTCACGCGCGGTGCCTTTTCGGCTTTGCGCTGGATGGCCTCGCTTTGCTGGATGGTGTGCGTTAGCTCATGCGCGAGCAGCTGCAGCCCTTCCTTGCTGTCCGGATTATATTGCCCTTCATTGAAGAATATGTGCCGCCCATAGGTAAAGGCGCGCGCGCCGATCTTGCTCGACAATTTTTTGGCCGTCGCATCATTGTGCAGCATGACTTTTGAAAAATCGGCCTTGAAGCGCGGCTCTAGAAAGGCACGGGTTTTTTTGGGCAGGGCAAAGCCGCCGGTTGCTGCGGCCTTTATTTCGGCAGCGACGGCGGCCTGGCCCCCGGGCGCGGCGTTGGCATTTGCAGGCGATGGCGCGCGCTGGGCGATCAACGGACTGCGCATGATGCTGCGCGCGACGGCGGCGTTGCTGGCCCCCCGACCTGATTGGGGACGTGCGGCTGCTTTGGGCATCGCGACGACATTGTCGGCAATCCGGTCCGCCTCGCGTTCTGATGCATCGGTGGGTGAGGAGATAAAGCCCTTTGCCTGTGCAGATAAGGGCGAGACTATAGTGCTACGCGCGGGGTCTGCGGAGCGGGCAATGCTGGTGGGGGAGCGGGCGACAATGCTGACCGGCGACACCTTACGCTCGCCCTCTTCCTTCGGCTTGTGCAAAAGGGGAGCTGCGGCTAGCATTTTAGCTTAGTTCGCGCCAAACGCCACGCGGTGCAGGGCTACCCCATTTCAGCGTTAATCCCATCTGTTTGTAGAAGAACTGCTTCCAAATGTTTCTGACAAAAAGCGTCTCGTTTTTTATGGCATCGCGCAGGATCTGCCCATCTGTGCCTTTCATTCCGGCGGGTGCTTCGTGTGATGCGTAACGATAGCCAAAAAGCACACCTAGTCGATTATTGACCGTGGAAAGAGTAATTGCCAGGTTGCCTGATGAGTGGTTCCCGCCGCTGGACTGTTCAATGATGTGCTCCCACTGTTTTCCCGGAGGATTGGTTGGGAAGTTGTGGCGCCGCCAGTTGAGGACCGCACGAGCGTCATTTTTATCGTCCCATTTTTCCTGCTCGTTCAGTTCAAGAAGCTGAGCTTCGGTCTTTATGATTTGAGTGATGTGCCCCTGCTTCCATTTTACACCCATTTCTTTCGCATAATATGTTGCCGTTCGTTGTTTAGTCAAATTTGACGACGCCCAGCTGAATTTCTTTTTTGCAATGTCTATCGTCGTGACGGTTCCGGGTATCCAACGTTCTTTATCATTCGACCGCATTTTCAGTTCGACGTGCCGGGCGATAATGACATCGCCCAACCTGATTATGACTGGACCATGGGTTAGTTCGTTCGGCTTTTCTTGATCATCTGGCAGCAACGGTGACTTTTCGATAGGGTTAATTTCGCCGACAATGGTCCATTGATTTTGACCTGCCTTTTCCGACTGGAGCCGTGTCAGTCGATATTGCTTCCCGATCTTGTCGAGCGCAGCGCCAATTGATTTGCGTTTCACACCTGGTTGCTTGGCCAACTGGCTTGCAGCCAAAATCGCTTGATGCAAATCGGTGCGCTTCTGTTCTGTTGACCGCTTATCATCAACTGCACCCTTCGCCCCAATATCCACTCCATTCGGTTTCTTCCCAACAGGCTTTGGCGTCACCCTCCACTTTGCACCCTTGGCCTGCACATCGAAGGACACGCCGCTCGCCTGCGCCCGGATCACCGCCAATTCCTTGTCCAGATCACCCCGCGCAAATGGCCCTTTGCTTTTCAGCGCGTTCAGCTTCTTCGCGGCCAATTGCAGCTGCTTGGTGTTGGCCGCAGCCTTGGCCGCATCCGCATTCGGCTTGCCTGATTTGCCAGCTTTGGCCCCAGCGCCCTTCTTGCCTCCCTTGTTCGCAGGCTGCAGCTTGGCCGGGTTTTTCTTCGGCGGAACAACCGGCTTTTTCACGCTGCCGTCTTCCTTGAATGCCCCTTTGCCGTCGCCGCCCTTGCCAGATTTGTTTGGCAGATTGTCATCGACCATGTTGGTCATGAATTTGGACGGATCAAATTCGGGTTTTTTGAACTCAATCTCTGGCACGTTGCCCAATCCCAGAACATAATCCTTCACAGTCGCGCTAAGACCAATGGGGTCGGTCAGCGGCCATTCTTTTGAGAAGAGCGGCCAGGTCCAGCGATCATCGGACAGTGGCGACCACCAGGGTGTTTCAATCGCAATGAAGAAATCGCCGCCCATCCCCAGCATAGGTTGGGCGACCATATCAAGTGTACCGCTGATATAAAATTCGCCCGGATCGCGATAACCGATAGTAGGACGCGCGTCGGCATAGGCCTTGACCCCAATATCGGCCTGTAAGCCGACACCGAATTTCAGATCATGGTCGAGTATCTCGATCCCCGCCCCACCCTCTGCTCGCAGCCGCAGCCCGGCATAGGCGGAGATGTTGATCGATCCGGAAATCTCGATATTCTTCTGCACTTCAGGATCGGTGGAATAAGTGCCCAATATCTCGATATTATACAGCTTGGCCGGACCGAGTTTTGCCAGTGCATTCAGACTGATATTGGCGAATAGATTGAGGTTGCCGACAACCGGGATGCCATAATAGGCCTTAGCCTCAAATTTGATGAGTTGCTTGTCCCAATCGCGCTGCTTGAACAGGATGATTTCGCCCGGCGGCGCGATCTTGCCGATCACCGTGATCATGCCCTTGCCATCGACGACGACATTGACGGTGCCGGCAAACCATTTGGTCAAATTGAAATTCAGCATGCCTGCTGCGGCCAGCGACCGCTTTTTATTGCCCGGTTTGGCCGCTGGCACAGGGGCCGGAGCGCCTGCGTTCTGGACATTTTCCTTGCCACCGGCTGCGGCGATCGCGTCCTTGGCGAACTTGTTGGCTGTCGCTTCATCGGTTGCCACAAAGGTGATTTCGCCCGACAGCTTGTCCGCGCTATAGGCGGCCTTGCCTGCGATATCGATGTTGCCATCGGCCAGATAGCTGACTTTGATAGAGCCGCTGAACGATTTATAGGTTGTGGCCAGCGACACCGATCCGGTCAGTTTGTCGCCATTGGACTCCAGCGTGAGTTTGTTCTTTTCGGCCCCGCCAATGTTGATCTCGGCTATGCCTATGATCTTTGGCGCGTTCAAATTCTCCAGCGTTAGATCGAATGATGCGTCGAGATAATTGCCGACGCCCACTTTCATGCCGGACACACCAAGCGCCAAGATGCCGTTCTCAAACTTGTTGAACGGTTTTGGCAGATTGTTGATCTTTAGGCCCAAACCACCAAGCGCGGTGGAATTTTTCTTCAGCACTTGCAGCCAGTCATCCCTGTCGCCGCCTTTCTCCTTAAAGGATGCCAGACCGTTTTTGACGCCCGAATTTTCGATGTCGAAATTCAGAAACATCCCGCCCAGCTTTTGCGTCCAGGGGTTGAGCAGTGGCATCGATCCTCGGCCCATCGAGACATATTTCTTTTTCGAATTCTGCCTGACCTTTATCCGGCCTTCCTGTGCGATGCCCTTGGCAATTACGCGGACGTCGAGCCCCTTATTCTTGCTCGCCTCTATCTCATCGGCAATGGATTGCGTGGGTGCAAATTGCGATGATGCCAAATCGACCACGCCGGAGCTGGTCGGACCGACGGCTACCAGGCTACTGCGCGCCGGATTGGATGGGCGGGAGCTTTGCGGGGCTGCGCGCGGTGTAGCACTGGTCGGAAGCGGGCGCGGCGCTTCTTCCTTGGGCTTTTGTAGCCGGGGTGCTGCGGCCGCAGCCATTTCAGCCCACAGCGGCCAGTGTTCGCCTTAGCGGACAGGCGGTGTTGGTTTTCTTGTACTCGCGCTCGACCGCACGGCGCAGTTGCGCATCGCTGATGACCGTGCCGCCATCCAGAGCCAGCAGCCGCGCATGTAGGGCGACGTTGCGCAATTGCCCACCGGTCAAGGCGCAACGACAGGCGACCTCTTCCAGAAAATGTGCCCCGACCCGTGCTCCATCTCCCAATTGGCGCTTCAATATGTCCAGCCGCCGCACTTCATCGGGTGCAGCAAATTCCAGCACGGCATCCATCCGCCTGGCAAAGGCCGAATCGATTCGTTCGGCATCATTGCTGGTGACGAGAATAAGGCCGTTGAAACTTTCAATCCGTTGCAGCAGGAAATTGGTTTCAAGATTGGCGTAGCGATCATTGGAACTGCCAACATCGGTGCGCTTGGCCATCAAAGCGTCACCTTCATCCAGCAGCAAGATGATATCGAGTTCCTCGGCAGCCGAAAGCACCCGTTCCAGCGCCTTTTCGGTCTCGCCAATATATTTGTTCACAGTGGCTGAAAGATCGACACGGTACAGATCCTTGCCCAGCGCCTGCGCGACATGCCGTGCGGCAAGCGTTTTGCCTGTGCCGCTAGGGCCAGACAAAAGCGCACGCACGCCGATATTGCTGTCTGAAAGCAGCTCGCGCTGGCGGCACCGGGCAACCAATGCTTCGAACTCCCCTTGTGTATCGCTGTCAAGGAAGAGGGCGTCGGGCGCGCGCTCAACATCAATCCGGGTCGCGATGGCGTCCAGCCGGGCGTCGCGCAACGTGCGAAGCGCGGCCTGTACATCGGCTGCATTGGCAGTGCCCCGACCGGCTAACGCAGCCTGTGCCATGGCACCCTGCGCAGCGCGGCCGATATTGCCGCTGGGCAAAACCAAAGCAGAGATTTCTTTGGCCAATCCCTTCAAACCCGCTGCTTTCCACAAGGCTTGACGTGCCGAAATATCGGGCAGAGGCAAAGTAATCGTAAGCGTCGCGCCATTGCGCCCCGTGGTAACCGCCCCTGCCAGACCAGTCGCAACGGCAACAAAGGGATCGACCCAGCCCCGCTCTTGCATCGCCACGGTTTCACCGGGGCCGGGTTCTGTTTCGCACAGCAGCATCGCATTGGACAGGTAAGCGATGTTGCTTGCCAATAGCCATTGCAACGGATCGGAGACAATGCCCGCCGACACTTCGACTGCGGCAAGCCCTGCTGTCTGCGCAACCCGGCGGGCAAAGTGTTTGCGCCCGTTGCGTCGCGGACCGCGAATGACCAGCGACCGTGTCGACCCGCCGGCAATCGCGCCCGCGACCGCATCAGGATGTGGACAGCCAGATTGCGGTGCGATCCAGATATTTGCCTTGGGCAAAGGCGGGCAAAGTACCAAGCCGACCATATGCGGGCGCAATCCGGCCATTGTTTCGGCAAGGGGTGCAGGCACACGATAACGCTGATCATTGCGCATTGCGCCATCGGCGATCGCTTCAGCAAAGCCTGCATCTGTCAGGTCGGAAAGCGCTTCGCGCACTGCCACTGGATCATCGTTGCCACTGTGCATCCGCCATAAAGCAAGCAGCCCACCGAGCGTCGGCAGGCTGGCATCGGGCTCGACAAATTCGGCAAGCTCGCGGTCTTCCTCCACCATCAACAGCGTGAGCAGCAAATGCAGATGGAGCGCAGTAAAGCCGCTGCCCAAAATCCGACCCAAAGGCCAATCTGGCTCGGCGGAGACAAGCTGGATAGTCGCAGCACGCCAATCAGCCGCGCTGGCATTTTCGGCCCCTTGCCATTCCGTGATTGCTGCGTTTCGATAGGCAGCAAGCATCGGCATCGCCCCTAGCAAATGAAACCGGCTTTCAGTCGGCAGCTGCGCTAGCAGGCATGCCATATTGGCAAGCACGGCCTGCCGGAACTGATCGGCAGGGTTACGGATTTTCTGGACCAGTTGCACGCAGGAGCTCCTCAGATAAATTCGAACGAAAGCTGTCGGCCTTCAGAAGGAAGCCAGCCCGGATCACGATCCAGCCCCGCGATCCGGAGTGCCAGTGGCAGTTCGGCGAGGCAGAAACGAACCTTCAAATGGTCTTCGTCGCAGGAAATATGGGCATTCAGTCGAAGGAGGTCGGCGGATGCGCTCTGCGCCGAATGGGAGAGACGGAACCGGAGGAAATGAACGAGCCGGGTCAGCCAGCCGCCTGTCTTTGGCAATTGGTAGGGTTGTTCCAATCCCTCAAGCCATAGCGGATCAAGTTGCCAGCGGCGCGGCAAGGGTGCCCGGGTTCCATGTTCGGTCAGCCAGGCAAATAGCGGATCGCGCGTGAATGATTTGCCAAACAGCCTGCGCCCCAGCTGCGCGATCAGCCAAAAGGGTGACGCTGCCAGTCCCTTGTCGCGGGGTCGGCTGAAATCGGGGTAAAGTTCCATCCAAAGCAAGACGTTGAGCAGGAAGAAAAGCCCGCCAAAGCCTGTGGCAAAGGTGGCAGTTTGGGAAGGATCGGGTTGGGCGGTTTGGATAGCAG
>JBEBKE010000087.1:0-10549 GCA_040079555.1 Sphingorhabdus sp.
GCACCCGGTGCGCCTGCAAAGCCGAACGCGTTGTTCAGCAAATCCAGCACCGGCGGAATCGCAAGGCTGCCAAAAATGACGCCGATGATCAAAGCAACCTGTTGTCGCCACGGCGTCGCGCCGACGATTTGGCCGGTTTTCAGATCCTGCAAATTGTCGTTGGAAATGGTCGCGATGCCGAAGACAATCGCGGTTGCAAACAAAGCATAAGCGATCATCGCCTCGGTCTGGTCAGGCGCATCGCCGCGCCCGAAAAACACCAGCAGCATCAACGATGCGCCGACCACGGCAAGGATACCCACACCCGAAATCGGCGAATTTGACGCACCGATCAGCCCCGCCATATAGCCGCAGACCGAAGCAATCACGATGCCCGCGAGCAGGATATAGATGACGGTCAAAGCAACAATCGGCCCCGCCATTCCGGCAAGCGGTGTCGCTGCCAAAAACTGCCACAGCAAAAACGCAATTGGGATCAGCATGACGACAATCGTTGTTCCAACCATTTTGATGGGGACGTCGCGTTCCGTCAGCACCAATTCGCCGCCGACAGCGCGTGCGGCGGATGCGGCGAAAGCACTTTTCAGGCCCTGAATGATCGGCCCAATAATTTTCAGCAACGTCCAGATCGCGGCCACGCCGATTGTTCCCGCGCCGATAAAGCGCGCCTTTTCCTTAAACACCGCGCCCGCAATCGCGGCACTATCCGCGCCCAGAACCCCTTGGCTGAAATAGGGTACAAGGCCGATCCAGCTGATTGCCATGCCCAGCAGCATCGCGATACCGACTGACAGGCCGACCAGATGGCCAACGCCGATAAACGCGAGCCCCAGTGACGACGAAAACCCCGAAACGCCCGCGCCAACTTTGAAATACTTGGCAACTTCCCCCGCGACCAGCTTCATCGCAGTCAGCAATGACATCGCCGCTGCGGCCAAAGACGTCAGGACCATCAGGCCAAGGCCTTTTTTGTTTTCTTCTGATCCCGATCCTTCGGAGGAGCCGACGATCAGCACCTCAGCCGCAGCTTTGCCTTCTGGATAGGGCAGGTCCGATCCGGTGACCAAAGCGCGACGCAGCGGAACCGAGAACATAACGCCGAGGACACCGCCCGTCGCACACACCGCTGCAGTGGTCAGAAACGGGAAACCTTGCCAATAGCCAAGGATAACCAGCCCCGGCAGAACAAAGATAATCGCTGATAACGTGCCCGCGGCACTCGCGATGGTCTGGACGATATTATTTTCAAGGATCGTCCCGCCCGGAAGCATCCGCAAAATCGCCATTGATATCACTGCGGCAGGGATTGACGTCGCAAATGTAAGCCCGGCCTTTAGCCCCAGATACACATTAGCCGCTGTAAAGATCAGAGTAATAAGCCCGCCCAAGATGATCGAGCGTATAGTCAATTCGCGCATGATAACTCCCCTCAGATTTCGCTATGTGCCTTGGAAAAGGGATTGGTTCAAGCGGCCCAATTCTATCGTGCTTGCCATTGGCTGCTGTGTCACATAGACAATACAGCGAAGAGGGGCGTTTTATGACATTCAATCCAGCAGCAGAAACCGCGAAGTATATCGACAGCCTTGGGCCAGAGGCGCTGCAAAAGGCAGCGGATTATACCAATGCGAGCCAGTGGATGCTGCTTTGGGGTTTGCTTGTCTCCGCGCTGGTAACATGGATTATCGTTCGGTCTGGCATATTGGACAAGGTTTCCGCGAAACTGGAAAGCCGCGCATCGGCACTGCGCATCTTGCTGGTAAGCGTTACCTATTTTCTGGTCTCGGCGATCATCAGCTTGCCTTGGGGTGTTTACGAAGAATGGGGTTTTGAAAAATCCTATGGCCGGACGAACCAGCCGCTTTCGGACTTTCTGACGCAAGATGCGATCAGTATTGCGATCTCCAGCGTGCTCGGCGGGCTGTTTTTCCTAGGGGTTTATGCGCTGATCCGCCGCACAGGAAAGCGTTGGTGGTTGTGGTCTGGCGCTTTTACAGCCGCTGCAATCGCTGGCGCTTTGCTGTTGTCGCCAATTCTGATCGAGCCGATTTTTAATGACTATAAGCCTGTGCCCGCCGGGCCCGTGCGGACCGCGTTGCTGTCGATGGCGGATGATGCAGCCATCCCGCACGACCGGTTGCTGATGTATGATGGATCACGCCAATCGAATAACTTCACCGCCAATGTCTCTGGCGTGTTCGGCAGTGCCCGCATCGCGATTTCGGATGTGGCGTTGAAAGAGGCGTCGCTTGACGAAGTGAAGGCTGTGACAGGCCATGAAGTTGGCCATTATGTCGAGGGGCATATCTGGCGCACAGTTATCGTTTTTGCATTGCTTGCAATGGTTGGCTTCTATTTGGCGGACCGTCTATACCCGCGTTTTGCCAAGCTATTCGGCAGCAGCGCGCGCGTTGACGATCCGGTCGGGTTGCCAGTGCTGCTGTTCATCGTCACCTTGTTCGGCACCGTCGCCACGCCCACGATTAATTTCATGGTTCGCCAAGGCGAGCGCGATGCCGACAATTACTCGCTGCGCACCGCGAACCTGCCCGATGCTCTGTCCGCCGCGCTCGTGAAGACAGCCGAATATCGGTACCCTCGGCCCAGTGCTTTGCAAGAAGCGTTGTTCTACACGCATCCTTCGGTCGAGTGGCGCGTGCGCAATGCGATGGAGTGGAAGAAGAAGCAGATGGTGAAGACGAATTTGCGGCAGTCAACTCCCGCAGCTCGATAAAATTGTAAAAAAGGCGGGAAGGAAAAGAAGGCAATACGGTATCATTTGATGCAAGAATGCACCGAATATGACTGTCCCGCCTTATTACCTTCCCGCCTTGCTTGCCGCAGGCAAGCGCTATTTTTAGTTCAGTCCAGCCTTCTTCTCCAGCCGGAATTTGTGCAGCAATGGCTCGGTATAGCCGCTGGGCTGGGACACACCTTCATACACCAAAGCGCGTGAGGCTTTGAGCGCGATGCTGTCGCCAGTCAGTGGCTGATAAAGCGGGTCACCAGCGTTCTGCGCATCGACCTTCGCCGCCATTTTGACGAACGCCGCGTCGATCTGCGCTGGTGTACAAATGCCGTGGAGCAACCAGTTGGCGATGTGCTGTGACGAGATACGCAAAGTCGCGCGGTCTTCCATCAGGCCGATGTCGTGGATGTCGGGAACTTTGGAACAGCCAATGCCTTGGTCGATCCAGCGGACGACATAGCCCAGTATGCCCTGCGCGTTGTTTTCCAATTCTTGCGCGACCTCTTCGTCGGACCAATTATGGCCGCGCGGCGCGGCAGGAATCGTCAGCAACGGGTCGAGCCCGGGTGTTGGCTTGTCCGCCAGTTCCTTTTGCACCGCAAACACATCGACTTTGTGATAGTGCATCGCGTGCAGTGTCGCGGCGGTGGGCGAGGGGACCCATGCGGTATTCGCGCCCGATTTGGGATGGCCGATTTTCTGCACCATCATATCGGCCATCATATCGGGCGCGGCCCACATGCCTTTGCCGATTTGCGCTTTGCCCGATAGGCCGCACGCTAGGCCGATCTGCACATTGCGTGCTTCATAAGCGGTGATCCAGCTGGATGTCTTCATCTCTGCTTTGCGGATCATGGGGCCTGCGTGCATCGCGGTGTGCATTTCGTCGCCGGTGCGATCAAGGAAGCCGGTGTTGATGAAAACGATGCGGTCGCGGACGGCGTGGATACAGGCGGCAAGGTTAGCGGACGTGCGGCGTTCCTCGTCCATCACACCGACTTTGATCGTGTGACGAGATAGGCCGAGGATATCCTCAACCGCATCGAACAGATCGTTGGTGAAGGAGCATTCTGCGGGCCCGTGCTGTTTTGGCTTCACGATGTAGATGCTGCCCGCACGGCTGTTGCGGTGCGTGCCAAGGGCTTTCAGATCGTGCATCGCGCAGAGCGACGTGAACACCGCGTCAAGAATGCCCTCGGGCGCCTCGCTGCCATCGGGCAGCAAGACCGCCGGATTGGTCATCAGATGTCCGACATTGCGAACGAACATGAGGCTGCGACCGGGGAGCGTTAAGTCGCCATATTTACGGTCGGCATCTAGTGCTCGCGTCATCGTCCGCCCGCCTTTTTCAAAGCTTGCGACCAGGTCACCGCGCATCAGGCCGAGCCAGTTGGTGTATGCCGCGACCTTGTCGTCTGCGTCCACTGCAGCGACGGAATCTTCCAGATCGATGATGGTGGACAGCGCTGCCTCAAGGATGACATCGGCGATATCGAGATCATCGGTTGCGCCTATGGGGTGCGTGGGATCGACCAGTATCTCAATATGCAGACCGTTTTGAGCGAACAGATAACGGCGCGTTTCGCCGAATTCGGTTGTAGCAATAAAGTAGGGACAGTCCCTACTTTTCAGCGCAGCTTCCCATCCGGGAATAATTTCGTTCAGGAAATTGCGGGCATAAGCAACCACAGCCGCCCCGCGCGCCTCGTCATAGCCGCCAGCCTTTGCAGCAGGCGCATCCAGCACGTCGGTGCCGTACAACGCATCGTACAAGCTGCCCCAGCGCGCATTGGCGGCGTTTAGAACAAAGCGGTCATTGAGCGATGGCACAACCAATTGCGGCCCCGCCATCGTCGCAATTTCCGCGTCCACATTTTGCGTGCCGATGGCAAAAGGCGCGGGTTCAGAAACCAAATAGCCAATCTCGCGCAGGAATGCTTGATAGCCCTGCATGTCATCAATTGGCCCGGGATTTGCCTTGTGCCAATCATCGAGCTTGGCCTGCAAGACATCACGTTTGTTCAGCAATGCGCGGTTGATCGGGGCAAAGCATGCCAGCACATCGGCCAGCCCCTGCCACAAGGCATCGGTCTGAACGCCCGTTCCAGCCAGTGCCTTTGTTTCCACAAAATCGGCAAGGACGGACGCAATTTGCAGTCCGGCGCGGTTCACATAATTTGACATATTCGGCTCCAATTTTTGATGGTGCCCGGGGAGATTTTTATCGTTGCCGCCGCCCTAGCGCCACTTTGTGCAGTGCAAAAGGGGAATCTTGGTTTGGAGAAAGATAGTGCAGCGCCTATATTAGGATGATGGAATTACAAACGCACTTTGTTGAAAAGCCGTGGGGCCGGACTGACTTGCCGTCTGCCTTTGGCGCACCCGATGGCCAGCGCGTCGGAGAAGTTTGGTACGAGACTCCCGATGCAGCGCCTTTGCCGTTGTTGGTGAAGTGGCTGTTCACCTCGGAAAAGCTATCAATCCAAGTTCACCCCAACGATGCCGAGGCGCAGGCGCGCGGGCTGCCCTCGGGCAAAGAAGAATGCTGGTATATCGTCGACGCAGAGCCGGGTGCGGTGCTGGGTATCGGCACGGTCCGGCCTTTGGACAGCGACGAACTGCGCGCCGCATCGCTATCTGGCGAGATTGAGCAGCTGATGGATTGGAAGCCAGTAAAGGCTGGCGACTATTTCTACATTCCGGCTGGCACTGTGCATGCGATTGGCGCTGGCATCACGCTGGTTGAGGTGCAGCAATATGCTGACATTACCTACCGGCTGTATGACTATGGCCGTCCGCGCGAACTGCATTTGGACGATGGTGTCGCGGTGTCCAAGGCTGTCCCCTATGCTGATCCGCGTGCGGGGCGAGCATTGGGTGACCAGCAATTGGTCGACGGCCCGCATTTCCGGCTACGGATGGTCGCGGATGCGGCTGGTTTGGCTACGGTGCCGGACGGCGCACGACGCTGGGTTGTCCCGTTGACCGGTGAAGGCGTCGGCAGCTGCCGATTGATAGAGGCTGGCGAAGCGCTGTCGTTTGATGGGGCGATGCTTGTAGCCTCTGCCTGCCAGTAAAAACTGCTAGTGCTGAGCCTGTCGAAGCACGTTCATCGGTATTACGCTACAACTGATAGGCGCACTTCGACAGGCTCAGTGCTAACGGTTTTTAGGAACGATGAAAGAATGAACAGTGCGAGCCCTTCACTTCCCCGCCAGCTTCTTCACATCCGCCAAATACTTCCGCCCAATCCGCAACGACAGATCATTTTCCAATAACGCATGCCACACGCCGCCGCCTTCATGGCGTAGTCCGGTGACAAGGCTGCGGCGGACGATATGGCTGCGGTGGATGCGTTGGAAATGTGCGGGGTTTAACCGCTGCTCCAAGGTCGATATCGTCTGGTGCAATAAATAGCTGCGCCCGCCGGTGTGGAGGCGCATATAGTCGCGCTCCGCCTCTATCCGGTCGATGTCGATCGCGGCTACGCGGATCAATTCGGACCGATGCGACACCCAAAACTCGCTGGCGTAATCACCCGGTACCGCTCCGCCTTCTGCAACCGGAAGTTCGCGCGCGGCAAGCGCACGCGCCACCGCGCGTTGCAGCCTTGCGGGGGCAACGGGTTTTAAAAGATAATCGACGATATCTAGGTCAAATGCCTCCACCGCGAAATTATCAAATGCCGTCACCAACACAATCGCCGGGCTTGGCTTGATGGAGCGCAGCGCGCGCGCAGCGGCGATACCGTCCATCTTTGGCATCTCGATATCCAGCAGCACAAGGTCGGGCGACAATTCGTCCGCCATATTTAGTGCCTGAATACCGTCGTTCGCATGGCCGATAACCTCCAATTCGGGGCAGCTGGCGCACAATATTTCCAGCCGTTCAACCGCCAGCGGTTCGTCATCGACAATCAGCGTCCGCAATTTCTGGGGTGCGTCGGTCATGCAAAATCCTCATCGGCTATCGTGATGGTTGCGGCAAAACCGCCTTTGCCTTGCCGGCCAGACAGCAGGTGCCCGCGCTCGCCATATCGCGCCTCTATTCGGTCGCGGACATTGGCTAGGCCGATGCCGATGCCGTCATGGCTGCGTCCTTTGGTGGCGATCTTGTCGCCATCGTCTGTCACGCTGATCTGGACGGCATTGCCCACGCGCTGTGCCGCAATCGTGACTGTGACCGGACGGTTGGTGCGCGAAACGCCATATTTAATGGCATTTTCAACTAGGGGTTGAAGGATCATCCCCGGCACTTTGGTGTTCTCGACGTCCTTGGGGATATCAATCACAACGCGCAACCGCTCAGGATAGCGCACCGCTTCAATTTCCAGATAGCGTTGCTGCAACTCGACCTCTTCGATCAGCGTCACATCCTCCAAAGGATCATTCGACAGGCTGGTGCGGTAAAAGCCCGATAGCGACTGGATCATCTCCTCGGCACGGGCGTTATCGCCTTTGATGACAAGACTGGACAGCGAGTTCAGCGTGTTGAACAGGAAGTGCGGGTTCACCTGATAGCGCAAGGAACGCAGCTCAGCATCTTGTGCTGCTTGGGCGTAACGCGATGCCGTGCGTTCCGCCTCACGCACTTCGCGGGCATAGCCGAGCGTGAGATAAAGCGAGGCCCAGGCGATGATGAAGAAGTAGCGGGGGATAGTAATTTCCGCAATTTCCTGCCAAAATTCATAACCGATCTGTGCACGGATTTCCGCAACCTGTTGGTTGATACCGGGGTCGTCAAACATGATGATCGGATCATAAATGTTGAACACATAATAATTGGTCAGCGCGAACAGCAAAGCGCAGGGCATGGAAAAAACGAACGCCGTCGCTACGCGGAAGCCTAACGCCCACCGGTCAAAGCGCCGTAGAACAAGATACAGCAGCCAAGTGAGAAGCACGGCGACCAATGTGACAAAGATCCGCCGCCACACAAGTTCCGCCGGCTCTGGCAATTCCAGCACCGTGGCGCGCAACGATACGATCAACGCGTGAAACACCCAAAAACCAATAATGGTCAAAAATGCCATCTGGTGTCCGACCAACGTCGCGCGTTTGGGTGCCGAAAATTTCATGGCTTCAACGCATAGGCAGGTTTTTCCTGAAAAGCGCCCCCATCGCTGCGCCTTGTCGAAAAGCCGATTGGGTTAATCGAAGCCTCGCGGCTGGAAACCGTATGTGCCGATGCGTTAACAGACCGGTAACCATATTTGTGCAACACTTTCTACGTCAGCATTTTGACACAGGGGCAGTGATTATGGGCGAGGCCAGGCCATCAGCACAGGGTTTTTCAACCTTGTCAGAAATCAAGGAATTTGCGAGCTTCTCTGCCGGGGCGCAGCGCTATATTCGCCGCTCGCTTGACGTTGCGTTTGATCGCAAGGACGCGATTGCGCTTTGGTCGCGTGATGTGATTGAGGCCGCCAGCATCAACGCACAATATCGGTTTTACGACCGGCTTCCCGAAATCCGCTGCTTGGTCCCGGATAGCAGCGCGATTGCCGATGCGGAGCCATTTATGGCGCCATTGGTGTCCGTCGCGGCTTTCGATCTGGGGCAGGGACGCATTGATGGCTTCTCGGCCTTTCGCTTTCTGTACGAACGCTTGATCGGCGCAGAGGCACGGCCTTGGCTGCCCGCCGCATTCTGCGCCGCCGCATCTATGCCGCATCTGCAACCCGAACGGCGCAAGATGTTGCTGCAATCGATCAGCGAAGCGGTGGCGATGGCCCCCGGCTGGTCAAAACGCGCACCGGCGTTTTATCCCGAATGGGTGGATAAGGTTGAAGTCGGGAGCGGTGCGGCGCATTGAAGCTATCCGCCAGACACGGCTGCCGCCTTGGTTATCGGCGAATCGGCAGGGTTTCGCGCGTCGAGGAATTTTTCGAGCTCAGTTAAAAACTCGATGCGGTCCGCTTCGCGGGTGAAATGATGGTCGCCCAGCGGCTGTTCCACATAGCGAACTGACTTCCCAGCTTTTTGGAGCTTTTCGGCGAGACTTGCGCTTTGCTTATAAGGTACGCGCCGATCCTTTTTGCCGTGGACGAGCAGTATAGGAATCGCAAAATTTTGCGGCCTTTTGATTGGCGATACCGCATCTAGGTCGGGCGCTTGTTCGCGCAGCCATTCGGTCGCGAAACGCCCATTCAGAAATTGACCGTCATAACGGCGCATCACCTTTAGGTCCGATACACCCGCGTAGGATACCGCGCAGCGATATGGTTTTGCCCCGCGTTCTGCGGCGCGCATTGCGGCATATCCGCCATAGGATGCACCGACAATGCATACTCGGGCTGGATCGGCGATCGATTGTTCCACAGCCCATTGAACAGCATCGTCCAAATCGTCCTGCATCGCCATGCCCCATTGACCGGCACCCTTTTTGGCAAATTCCGATCCATATCCCGATGAACCGCGATAATTGGGTTGGAGCACAGCGTAGCCCCGGTCAGCGAGAAACTGCGCCCACCAGTCCCATGACTCTTCGTCCCGCGCAAAGGGTCCGCCATGCGGCATCACTATAAAGGGCAGCTTGTTCGTCGGTCGGTCTTTGGGCAAAGTAAGTATGGCTTCAATCTCTACACCGTCGCGTGCAGCGAAACGGACGGACTTTACTGGGGCGAGCGACGCGCCTTTGATCCGATCATTGGCAAAGCCAAATCGTTGCATTTTGGCGGTCCGCTTGTCGAACAGATAAAAGGAACCCGGCGCACTCGCAGCGCCGATCTTTGCGATGAATACTGTATGCGCATCGTCCATCGACATCAGCCGCACATCCTTGCCCGGAACCGATTGCTCAAGCGCCTGCTGGACGTCGGCGATGATCGGGTCGACCCATCGAACGCGGGAGCGCTGGTCGGTATAGGCGATACCAGTCAACTGTGTCCCGCTTCGGTCGGAATGGACGCCCGAAACATCATAGTTGGGCAAGCCGTGGATCTTCTCACCCAACTCAAAAGTTTGCAGGTTCATCGAAAAGACGCCGTCAAAGCCGTCCTTTTCGGCTACCGTGATTGCGGTGGTTCCGTCCGCGCCAAAAATGTGCGGTACCAGTAGCGATTGATCCTTGCCGAGAAAGGCCCGTTCGACGGTTTTGAATAGATCGTTGTTGGTCTTGCGGTAAAGCAGCCGCATCATGCGCGACCCTTCTTGCGTGCCGATGCCAATGCGGACAACGCCGTTGCCGTCGGCATACCAGTTGCTGACATGGCGAACGGGTTTGACAATGACCTTCTTTTTTCCAGACGCGAGATCGATCATGTCGACCTGGGGAAAAAAACCTTCATCTTCGTAATAAATCGAACTTTGGTAGGCGAGCAGCACATTGGCGCTACCGTCTTTTGCCGTCCAGATAATGTCATCGGCGTTCTGACCCGCATCTTCGCTTACCAGCCATTTGATCTTGGTTCCATCGGAACTGACCGCGACGGCACGCGTGATGTACCAATCTTCGCCTGCAGACATGTTCTTGACGCCGCCGACACCGGCAACGAGCCAGTCATCGTTGACCCATGTCCACCAGTTGAGGTCATTGTCGCCGACGTTGATTGCAGCCGCTGCTTTGCCATTGCTGATCAGCGGCGAAATCACAAGCATCTGCTCCCCCTCCCGGTTTATAGCCATCGCGACGGCTGTTCCGCTTGGTGAAAGCTTAGGCGATTCGATTGCGGGTAGTGCCGCAAAATCTTCAATCGGACGCTCTGCTTGGGCAGCCGCCGCCCCAAAAAAGAGGCCGATCATCACAGACAAATATTTCATGGAAGCGCTCCCATCCGACAACGCTATTATCGCGCTAACC
>JBEBKE010000088.1:0-10327 GCA_040079555.1 Sphingorhabdus sp.
CCGCGCGGCGACGGGACGTTCCAGATCAAGGGCCAGAAAATCTATATCAGTTTCGGCGATCATGACATGGCGTCGAATATCGTCCACCTCGTGCTCGCGCGCACGCCGGGCGCGCCGGAGGGGACGAAGGGGATTTCGCTGTTTCTCGTGCCGAAATACAGGTTGAATGCGGCCGGTATGCCTGGCGAAGAGCAGGATATCCAGACCGTCTCTATCGAACACAAAATGGGCATCAACGCTTCGCCGACATGCGTGCTGGCGTTCGGCGAAGAAGGCGAATGTGTCGGCGAATTGATCGGCCCCGAATTTGGCGGTATGCGTGCCATGTTCACGATGATGAACAATGCGCGGCTGAATGTTGGCCTGCAAGGCGTGCAGATTGCCGAAGGGGCGACGCAAAAGGCGATCTGGTTTGCGCAGGAACGTGTCCAATCGGCACGCGTTGGCGGACCGTCACGCGATCCGGTGGCGATCATCGAACATCCCGATGTGCGCCGGATGCTGCTGCGGATGAAGGCGGGGACGCAGGCGATAAGGGCGCTATCTTATTATGCCGCCGGGCAAGTGGATCGCGCTGCATTGGGCATCGAGGGCGCGCAGGAAATGGTCGATCTGCTGACCCCGCTTGCCAAAGCCTATGGCACGGACATGGGCGAGGAAATCGCCTCGCTGGGCATTCAGGTGCATGGCGGCATGGGCTATGTTGAGGAAACTGGCGCTGCGCAATATTACCGCGACGCCCGCATTGCGCAGATTTACGAAGGCACAAACGGCATTCAGGCAGCGGACCTTGTTGGCCGAAAGCTGGGAATGCGCGGCGGCGATGCGATCCGTGAGCATCTGGCGCGGGTTGGTGCAGAGGCGGCTGAGCATGCTGGGCTGAAGGCACTGGCGGGGGCCGCTGCCGAAGTCACCGAATATATGCTTGGCGCGCCTGTCGATGATCGGTTGGCGGGCAGCTATCCCTATATGACGATGATGGCGGTGGCGACCAGCGGCTGGTTGATGGCGAAGCAATTGCGCGCAGCACAGGCCGATGGCGGCGACGGCCCGTTCTTGCGGGCGAAGATTGTGTCGTGCCGTTATTATCTCGACGTGATGGTTCCCGAGGCGCTGGCGCTTGCGGGCAGTGCGATGGCGGGGGCGGAGTTGCTGTATGCGTTGGATGCTGAAGGGCTGGCGGCTTGAACCGAAACAGAACTGTTCACATCCACGACGCCCCAGCGAAGGCTGGGGCCCATCACGTCTCTCCGCTTAAACCGACAGGCGAGATAGGCACCAGCCTTCGCTGGTGCGACGGCAGTTTGGGAGAGGGCTGGTGAGTGAAAACAGCGATACCCTCCGCCGCATCGCTGATGCACTTGAACGGCTAGCACCGCCCGCAGTTGCCACCGCCGACCTTACTGCGCATCCAGCCTATCATTGGGATGGCCGAACAATCGCCGCCGTCGCCAACTTCGCGCCCCTAGACTCCAATCTGATCGTTGGCGTTGACCGCCAAAAACAGGCCGTTAGCGAAAATAGCCGCCGCCTCGCTATGGGCTATGCGGCGCACGACATGCTGTTGTGGGGCGCGCGCGGCATGGGGAAATCGGCTTTGGTCAAGTCGGTGACGGGCGCGTTACAAGCCGAAGGGCTAAAGCTTGCTTTGGTTGAAGCCACAGCGGATCAATTGGCCAGCTTGCCGCAGCTTTTTGCACAATTGAGTAAATCCGACCGCCGTTTCATTCTGTTCATCGACGACATGGCGTTTGAAGGTGATGATGCGGGCCCGCGCCGGTTGCGGTCGTTGCTAGAGGGCGGATCAGAGGCGCGGCCCGATAATGTCCGGCTGTACGTCACCTCTAACCGCCGCAACATCGTTGAACGCAATTCCGCAGACGAGGACGCGGCTGTTAACGCCCGTGATGTAGCCGATGACCGGCTGGCGCTGGCAGATCGGTTCGGGCTGAAACTGGGCTTTCAATATCCCGACCAAGCGGCGTTTCTGGATATGGTCTCGGCCTATGCGAAGCATTTCGCGCTCGATTGGGACCAAGCCGATGCCCTGGCCTTTGCGCATCAACGCGGCGGACGATCGGGACGCGTGGCATGGCATTATGCGGTGGAATTGGCGGGGCGGGCTGGCCGGAACCTTTAAAGCGCCTTTTCGTATACGCGATAGATTTTGCTCACGGTGCCGCCAACGGCTTCGCCGACCGAAACCATCGGGCCGTTTGACGACAATACCCAACCAAAATCCCCCTTTGAGGCACCGAATTTTGCGATCGCGTCGCGGCGGGTATATTCGACCAAAGTCAGTGCAAGCTGGCTCGCTATCCGCGTACCTTGTAGTCGCTTCACAACCCCCATCAAAGGCACGCGCATCGTCGTGACTTTTGGCAGCCCGACATTCAACCACCACAAAAGCTTCGCCCAATTAAACGGCCATAACGAACCGCCATATTTGACGAGTTGCTCGTTCAGATCGGGGATCGTCATCATAAACGCAACGGGCTCACCGTCGATTTCGGCGATGCGGATCAGATCCTCGAACACAATGGGTTTCAGCTTTTTACCGGCATAAGCGACTTCTGCCGGTGTGAACGGCACAAAGCCCCAATTCGCTTCCCAAGCATCGTTCAAAATGCCGAGAATTATCGCAGCCTCTTGATCGAACTTGCGTTTGTTGACGCGGCGGATGTGGATTTTGCCGCTCTTTTCGCCCATTGCGACGATCCGGTTGGTCAACTCGGGCAGGCTGTCGACGATGGTCAGGTCAAAGGTCAAAAGATCCTCTGCCTTGTGATGGCCTGCTGCCTCGATCCAGGACTGGTACCGCGCATCATGATAGCCCATCATTACGGTTGGTGGGCTATCATGCCCTTGGATCAGTAAGCCGGGTTCATCCCACATTGCAAAGCTGACCGGCCCCAGCATCCGCGTCATGCCTTTGGCACGCAGCCATTTTTCGGCTTGGTCGAGCAACGCGTCGCCAACATCAGCGCTCTCGGCCTCGTAAAATCCCCAAAAGCCTGTGCCGGGTCCCATGCCTTGCTCGGCGGGCTGTTCCAAGGCCAGCTGATCGATATGCGCAGAGATACGGCCAACGACTTTTCCGGCGCGGCGGGCGACAAACAGCTGCGCCTCAGCATGTTCAAACCAGGGGTTGTCACCGGGCGTCAGCAGCCCGCGCACTTCGACTTTTAACGGCGGAATCCAATTTGGGTTATCGGCGTACAGGCGGTACGGCAGGTCGATGAAATCCTTTAGTGCTGGTTTGCCATTCACTGGCACCACGCGCACTTCGCCCATTTCCATTATGCTACCCCTTATTGCCGACTATTCCACGCGGCTTGCCGCGCTTTTACAGGCGGTGTCAAGATTGCCATGATGCTGCCATGATGATGGCCTATCTGCGCGATCATGAATGCGATTTCTAATCCTACTCAAACCGCAGAAATTCGGGAAAGAGTCGCCGCAAAGGCGACCGCAATCCCGGACGATATGGCGATGATCCGCGCCGCAGCAGAGCTGACTCGCGACCTGAACGGTGCTAATAAAGTCATTTATTGGACTGATTTTCTCGGTTCGGCTGTGCTCGGCTATGCCGCGCTTTTTGCTGCCATAATGGCGCCGTCAGCGGGATGGATGCTAGCCGCAGCCGCTGTAGCGGTCGCGGCTCTGTATCGCGCCGGCAGCTTCATTCACGAAATCACCCATGTCCGTCACCGCGAACTGCCTTGGTTCCGCTTTGGCTTTAACGCCATTGTCGGTGTGCCGTTGATGGTACCCAGCTTTCTGTACGAAGGCGTGCATCAGCTGCACCATGCGCGCACCCGCTATGGCACAGTCGAGGACCCTGAATATCTGCCCTTGGCGTTGATGAAGCCTTGGACAGTGCCGTTGTTCGTGTTGGTCGCTGCATTCGGACCGCTGGTGCTCTTTGTCCGCTTTGCACTGCTGACGCCATTGTCGTTCCTGATCCCGCCGCTGCGCAAGCTGGTGGTGGAGCGGTATTCAGGGCTGGTCATCAACCCCGAATTCCGTCGCCGCGCGCCAGAGGGCAAGCTGAAACGGCAATGGCTTATCCAAGAGATTGCGGTTTCAATCTGGTCCATTGTTTTGCTGGTCGGCGTTTTCAGCGGTTTGATTCCGCTGCGCAGTTTTTTGATCTTTATGGGCGTTGCATCGGCGACAATTGTGTTCAACCAGATCCGCACATTGGTTGCACATTTGTGGGAAAATGACGGCGAAGTGGTGAGCACAACGGCGCAGTTTTTGGATAGCGTGAATGTGCCGCCGCCGAATGTTCTGTCGGCATTATGGGCGCCTGTTGGCCTGCGCTATCACGCGACGCACCATCTGCTGCCCGGATTGCCCTATCACGCATTGGGTGAGGCCCATCGGAGGTTGACGGCCAGTCTCGCACCGGATTCGACGTATAACAAGGCGAGCTATAACGGGCTTCCGGGGCTGGTTTCGCGGCTGGTGAAAAGCAGCTTTTCGGTTGGGACAATGCGCGGCTAAAGGCGCAATTTAACGGCGAATTTTTTATCGCTTGGCTCCAGCTGCGAACCGCAGTGTGATCCACAAAATCATCCAGAGCACAATGACCGACGAAAGCACGCGAATTTGGTTACCCAATATCTATGGCATCTTCCTGCGCTAGCTTATTCCTCGGTTCGGAAAAGCACCGTCTCGCCGATCAGCAGGAATAACAGGAACGGTGCCCATGCGGCAACAAAGGGCGGATAAGCACCCAGATTGCCCATCGCAAGTGCGAAGTTATCCGCCACGAAATAGGCAAAGCCCAGCCCCATTCCAATGACAGCGCGCAAGAACAACGCACCGGACCGAGCCAAGCCAAAGGCTGCAATTGACCCCAGCAGCGGCATCAGCACCGCCGATAATGGCCCTGAAATCTTGTGCCACAAATTGGCCTCCAGCGCGCTAGTGCGGCGTCCAGCGGCTTTCATCTCATCGACCGCTTTGGATAGCGGAACAAACGCCAATGCGTCGCCATCGACCTTTTTCTGGTCAAAACGCTTGGGTTCGATGCCGCGTCCGACGATCAGGCTTTCGACCCGTTCCTGCGATGCGGCTTTCACATCGAAAATACGAACCTTGTCTAACGTCCAAGCGCCGCCCGTAAACCGCGCACTGTCCGCACGGATCACGCGGATCAGGCTGCCGCTGCTGCGTTGATACACACGCACATCTTGCAATTTCGTGGCATCGCCTTTGCCAGATACGGTGCGCGCTTGCACAAAATCGCGGCCCTCCCGCACCCAGACATTGGAACGGATGCCGTCATCCTTGGGAATTTGGCCATATTCAACGTCTTGCCAACGCTTTAGCTTTGCAGAGTTCGGCGCGACGATGGTGTCGTTAAAGATAAACGAAAATATCGCGACGAACAGGCTGGCGACGATCATTGGTGCCAAAATCTGATGCGCCGATAGCCCTGCGGCCTTCATCGATACAATCTCGCTATTCTGGCTCAGCGTTGTGAAAGTAATCAATGTGCCAAGCAGCACGGAGAATGGTAGAAACCGTTGAATCAACTGCGGTAATCGCATCCCGATATAGCTCCACAAATCGCCCTGATCATTGCCGGCGACGCCCAAAATCTTTCCGCTTTCGCCGAGCAGATCAAGCGTTTGCAGGATCAGCACCAGCATCAATAACACCGCGACGGTGCGGACGAAAAACAGCTTTGCCATGTAAAAGGTGATCTGGCGCGAAGGGAAGAACGACATTGCCATTACGCCACAGCCTCTTCATCCGGTGACAGCAGCCGCGATTTGCGCCGCCCAAAACGGAACAGCTTGCGGATCGTTTTACCTGCTCGTTCGGCAAATTTTTCCAATGCGCCGATCGGCTGCCCACCGGGGACGTGCGCCGCGACATGGTACATCCACAGAATCATCGCCGCAAACAACAAGCACGGAACCCATAAAGCGAGTAACGGATCGATCTGGCCGCGCCCGCCCACACTTTCGGCATATTCATTGATCTTGTGATAGGTCACCACAATTACAATCGACAGGAATACGCCCAAGGCAGAGGTCGAACGCTTCGGCGGAATGGCCAGCGCAATCGCGAGTAACGGCAGCAGCAACATCATGGCTACCTCCACCAGCCGGAAATGGAAATTGGCCCAAGCAGCGTTGCGTTCTCGCGCGGGGCGCTTTGCATCATTGCCGACTTTGACCAATTCAGGCAGCGTATATTCGCGCCCTTTTTCGCCGCGGCTGCGGAATTTTTCGATCTCTGGCAATGGTATCGGGATGTCGTGGTTTGAAAAGCTTAAAACCCGGGCGTTTTTGTACGCTGGCGCATCATGCACTAAGGTGCCGTTGGTCAGCCGAAGGATGATCGTGTTGCGATCATCGGTGCGCATAAACTGGCCTTTTTCTGCGGTGACAGCGATCGTCTGTGCTTTTTTGTTTTCGGCAAAGACGAATAATCCCGACAAATCATTGCCTTGATTGCGGCTTTCATCAATCCGCATGGTCAGGTTTTTGCCCAAATTGTTAAACTCACCCACTTTAATCGACGCGCCCAAAGCGCCGGACCGCAGATCAAAGCGCAGTTCCTCGTACAGATACCGCGATGTCGGCTGGATCCAGCCCACGATCGCGAGGTTCACCCCCGCTAAAATGATCGCGTAGATATAGGGCACCCGCAATAGCCGCCAATATCCAAGACCAACGGCGCGAAAAATGTCGATTTCCGATGACATCGCCAGTCGCCGAAATGCCAGCAATATCCCCAGCAGCAGCCCGATTGGGATGCCCAAAGAGAGATATTCGGGGATCAAGTTTGCCAGCATCCGCCAGACGATGTTCACCGGCCCGCCCTCTGCCGCAACAAAGTCGAACAGACGCAACATCTTTTCCAAAAGCAGCAGCATCGCGGCAAGCGCAAGGGTGCTGAGCAGCGGAATCGCGACAAGCCGCGCGATATAGCGGTCAGTGGCAGTCAGAAATTTCAACTTATTGTCGTCCTGTCACCCTAATTTGGCCGCAAATTGACGCGATATACGGAAACAAGATCAGGAGCAATATAGTCCAGCGCGGGAAACCTGTGTTGGCAGTTAACGCTCAAGGAGCAAGAGTGAAATGCATAAATTCATGATTCCGTTGTTGGCCGCTGGATTGCTAGCCATCGCTGGCAGCGCCCAGGCGGGCAGTGTAGTGACCAATGATATGACCAAATGCGGCGCTGGCAAAGGCCCCGCTATTCAGGTCAATGTGCGCGGAATTAAGGGCACGACTGGAATGCTGCGCGTGCAAAACTATCCCGCTACAAAATCGGCTTGGCTTGCCAAGGGCGGTTGGCTTCACCGTATAGAGGCAAAGGCAAGTGCATCAGCGCTGAATTTCTGTGTGCCTCTCTCTGCATCGGGAAAGTACGCAATTGCGGTGCGGCACGACAAAAACAGCAACGGCAAAACCGATATCTCGTCCGATGGCGGTGGATTTTCCAACAACCCGTCGATCAACCTGCTGAACCTTGGCAAGCCTGGGGTCGGCAAAGTCGCGTTTTCGGCTGGCCCTGGCGTCACGACGATAACCGTCAATATGAAATATATGTAAGGGCAGTCTCTGGCACTCGTCGCGCTTCTTTCCAATCCACACTCCACCGGCAACCGTTCGCTGTTGCCGGCAGTGCGGAATTTTTGCGCGAAAAATCCCGACATTTTCCACTACGAAGTCGAAGAAGTCGGGCAGGTATCGCGCGCGTTGGAAATGATTGCGCGGGTGAAGCCAAAAGTGCTTGTGGTCAATGGCGGCGACGGCACGGTGCAAGCAGCGCTAACCGAACTGTATCATGGCGGCCATTTTAAAGGCACACCGCCGCCGGTGGCTGTGCTGCCCAATGGCAAAACCAACCTGATCGCGCTTGATCTGGGCGCAGAGGGCGATCCGTTAAAGGCACTGGAGATTATTCTTCAACTCGCCAAGGGCGATTTGACCGAGCATATCGTCGCGCGCGAATTGATCGCGCTAACCGATGGCCGCGAAAATGCGCGACCGGTGATCGGTATGTTCTTGGGCGGTGCCGGACTTGCCGATACGATCCTATACTGCCGCAACAAGATTTACCCGTTGGGTCTGCCCAATGGGGTGAGCCATTTCCTGACCTTCGTTGCCGTATTTGCGTCGGCGATTTTCGGGTTGAAGGCTGATTTCCTGCCGCCCAGATCCAATTCCGTCAGGATATCGCTATTGCGCGATGGGGATATCTCTGGACGGTTTTCTGTTCTGGTCGTCACGACGCTGGAAAAGCTGTTGATGGGCGGACGCGTCAGCGACGGCGCGCATAGCGGGCGGTTGAAATTGCTTGCGGTCGATCAACGTCCATCGGCGATGATCCGCGTGGTCTGGGCAACGTTGATCGGCTTACTGGGCAAGAAGCGCTATGGCGGCGTGCATCTTGGCGAGGGCGATATGATCCAGATCGATGGCGATAACAGCAGTGTCGTTTTGGACGGCGAAGTATTCGCCGCGCATTTGGGTCACCCGATTGTTCTGCGGTCCACACCGCCGGTGCCGTTTTTGAAGCTGGCTGCTTGAGGCCAAAAAATCGGTTAATAACACCGTTAGTGCTGAGCTTGTCGAAGGGCGTCCAAAGGCATTGCGCTTGACCTGAGGACGTGCTTCGACAGGCTCAGCACTAACGGTGTTATTTCGGGATTTTGCGGTCTAATGTCGTGCACCATGCACTCACACCAACAACTAGTCGCCGAAGAACTCGCCGTTCCCGCACTGCCCCAAGTGCAAGATTTTGCCGCGCACATCGCCGCGCAATATCCAAAGGCTGCTCGCGCGGTGTTGTTCTATGGCTCCTGCCTGCGGACCGAACAACTCGACGGGCAGATGCTCGATTTTTACCTGATCGTGTCGGATTATGACGCGGCTTATGATCGCAAATGGCTGGCGACATGGAACCGGCGGCTGCCGCCCAATGTCTTTCCCGTGCAGCATGCGGGTCTGTCGGCAAAGGTAGCAGTCCTTAGCGAGGCGGATTTTCATGCGCTTAACCGTGCGCAGGCCTCTGCAGTGTCGGTCTGGGCGCGCTTTGCCCAACCGGCGCGTTTGGTGTGGGCGGCGGATGATGCAGCACGCAAGACAACGGCTTTGGCGATCTCTGGCGCAGCGCCCACTTTGCTCAACGGAGCATTGGCGCATATGGGGCATGACGACGATGTCCTTGAACTTTGGACGTTGGGCTTTTCGCTGACCTATGCGGCGGAACTGCGCGCCGAGCGCAGCAATCGTCCGGCGTCAGTCGTCGAATTTGACCCCGACCGATATCGTGCCTTTGGTAAAGCTGCTTTGCTCCACACACCTATCGCTAATGCGGTGCGCGAGGATGGCAAAGTCCATTTGCTCGCCGATCCCGAAGGCCGGATACAACAGGAACGAACACGCTGGCCCGGGCTGCGGCGGCGCGGAAAGATGCTGACCGTCGCGCGCCTTGCCAAGGCGGCGTTCACCTATGCCGGCGGGATCGATTATCTGGCGTGGAAGATTAACCGCCATGCAGGGACGAAGATCGAGATCAAACCGTGGCAGCGCAAATGGCCGTTGGTGGCTGCATTGTTTCTGGTGCCAAAATTGTTGGCCAAGGGCGCGGTGCGTTAGACTATATGCCCGTATATGTTAGCGTTACGAAGCCCGCTCTGTGCGGTTTTCACCTAATGTAAGTAGGATCAGTGCAAATATTCCGGAAAGGCTTGCGCCAAGCCACAGGCTGGCAAAACCAAATCGCTGGAATAATGCCGCGCCGGTGGCGGCTCCGCCGATCAAACCCATCCACAGCAACGCATAGGGTGCCCAACCGAAACGTTCGCCACCGCTGATCCACACGGCAAGCCCCTGACCTACTTTTACCAACGCGCCGGTCATATAGGTCAACCCGAACGTGATCGTGCCGTTTTCTTCATACAGCGTATTTTCTGTACCCATTGCAAATGCGGCTAAGCACAACGCAGGCAATAGATACCCCGATTGCGCAATCCATGGGGCAACAAAAAGCGCGGTGGCGATCATACCCATCAACAGGGCTTGCCGTCGCCGATTGTGCAGCTGAACCGTTCGCCCGATCAACGAACCGGCGGTAACACCGGCGACAAAGCTGGCCAACAAAGCCCCCGCGATGGCAAAATAGTCGGCTCCGCTCGAAAGGCCAACGGCGAAGCGCGTTGAGTTTCCGCTCATAAAGGACAGAAAAAAGCCGCTGCTTGCCAAAAATCCAACCGCGTCGACATAGCCAGCGATCGCTGCAAAGCCGATCACCAACAGTCTATCGTGCCGGTCAAGTCTAGTCATGGCTT
>JBEBKE010000089.1:0-10237 GCA_040079555.1 Sphingorhabdus sp.
CATCGAAATGGAGGCGCTGCTCACCGCCGCCTTCACCCCCACTCGCCTTGCCGTGATCAACGACAGCGCTTCGCATAGCGGCCATAGCGGAGATGATGGTTCAGGCGAGAGCCACTTCACCGTCGAAATCGAAAGTGCGGCCTTTGCTGGCGTTAGTCGTGTGATGCGGCAACGGATGGTCAATCAGGCACTGGGGGATATTCCCGGACAGCGCGTGCATGCGTTGGCGATTAGAGCGGGAGTGCCGGGGGAATAAAATGATCCGGTGCGCCTGTCTCTTGGTAGAGCAAGATCAACGCATTTTGCTTGTACGTGTTCGGGACAATACGCCCTGGTATCTTCCCGGCGGGACAATCGAGGTGGGCGAAAGCGATGAAGCCACTTTGATTCGAGAAATAGGCGAAGAACTGGGTGTGGAAATCGACGCCTCAAGTGTTTCGCATGCAACGTGTATCGTTGGTCCAGCTTATGGCCGCAATGATGAAGTAGAACTCAACTGTTACACTGCCCGATGGGAAGGCGAGATAAGGGCACAGGCGGAAATATCGGAACTGGGCTGGTTCGGCCCAGATGATAGAGCAAAAGTGGCACCGGCAGTGAAACTTCTGTTCGATGAGCTATGGAGAAAAGTGGCATGAGTAAAACGCAACTCATCACCCCCGTCACCCACGATCTCGGCATGTTTCAGGTGCGCCGCACTTTGCCCTCTCGTCCGCGCACGATGGTTGGGCCGTTCATCTTTGTCGATCAATTCGGCCCAGCGCATTTTGATTTGGGCAGCGGCATGGATGTTCGCCCGCATCCGCATATCAATCTGGCGACAGTCACCTATTTGTTCGAAGGCGCGATCGATCACCGCGACAGCCTGGGCACCTTTGCAACAATCCGCCCGGGTGCGCTGAACCTGATGACTGCGGGCAAAGGCATCGTGCACAGCGAACGCACGCCAGCGCCCGAACGCGCCAGCGGCTCGCCCATATCGGGGATGCAAACATGGCTGGCGCTGCCCGATGGCAAGGAGGAAATCGACCCGGCGTTTGAGCATATTTCCGCCGCTGATCTACCACAGATTGACGATAATGGCATCACAGCAACAATCATCATGGGTAGCCTATGGGGCCGTACTGCGCCGACGACGCAACATGCCGAGACGGTCTATGCCGATCTCAACATGCGCGCCGGATCGACAATCCCGATTGATGCCGAGGCCGATGAGCGCGCGGTGTTGGTCGCGATGGGGCAGGCAAGCCTTGATGGCGAAGCGTTGCAGACACACAGCCTGTACGTACTTGAACCCGGTGTGCCGATGACTTTGCGCGCCGACAGCGACTGCCGCGTCATGCTGCTCGGCGGTGAAGCGTTCAAAACGCAGCGCCATGTCTGGTGGAATTTTGTCAGCTCCAGCCGTGACCGGATCAACCAAGCCAAAGACGATTGGAAAGCCGACCGATTTCCCAAAGTTCCCGGCGACGATGCCGAGTTCATCCCTATCCCCGAAGTGCCCCTGACGCGGAGCGATGCGTGAGCATGGAACGCCGCCGCATTCCGCTTTCCACTGGCGTCGAGCTAGATGTTTGGGCGGCTGGCGATCCTGCCAATCCACCGATCATTTTCTTGCATGGCTTTCCTGAATCGCACCGCACATGGGCGCACCAAATGGCTGGGCTTTCAGACCGCTTTTATTGCATCGCGCCCGATCAGCGCGGATATGCAAGGTCGTCCAAACCAGCCGAGGTTTCAGATTACCGGATCACCAAGCTAGTGGCCGATGTTTTCGCACTGGCCGATGCGCTGCACATTGACCGCTTTACGCTCGCTGCTCATGACTGGGGCGGCGCTGTGGGCTGGGCGGCGGCGTTAAGCCAGCCTGACCGGATCGAGCGGCTGGTGATTGTCAACGCACCGCACCCGTACATCTATCAAAAAACCATCATCGAAAATCTGGATCAACGCCAAGCCGCGCAATATGTCCGCACCTTTCGCGGCGAAGAGCTGGAGCGGCGGATTGCCGAAAATGGCCTCGATTGGTTTTTCGACCACAGCTTCATGCGGTTTTTACCCAAAGGCTCAGTCAGCGATTCAGACCGCGCCGCCTATCTCGACGAATGGGGTCAGCCGGGGGCATTGACCGCGATGTTCAACTGGTACCGCGCCTCACCCACCGACGTGCCCGCGATGGACGAGATCATCGAAACCACCGCGTTTCTGCAAAAACCATTTCCCCAATTCCACCGCCCAACCTTGATTGTCTGGGGCATGAACGACCCTGCCTTACTGCCATGTCAGCTGGACGGAATACAGGATCATGTGACCGACATCACCGTCGTCCGTATCCCCGATGCCGGTCATTTTTCGCCATGGGAAGCGCCGGATGCGGTGACCAACGCAATGCGAGAGTGGTTGCCATGAACAAAGCACGCCACCATTTGTTCCGCACGCGCGGCGAGCATGGTCATAGTCCGGTGACCTATATCGAGCTGTTTTTCGACCTCGTCTTCGTCTTTGCTATCACCCAATTGTCACATCGTTTTATCGGGCATCTTAGCTATCAGGGCGCAGCTGAAACGATGCTACTGCTGTTAGCGGTTTGGTGGGTGTGGATTTATACTAGCTGGAGCACCAACTGGCTTGATCCGGATCGCGCGCATGTGCGGCTGATGCTAATCGTCATGATGGCGATGGGGTTGGTGCTATCAGCCTCAATTCCGAATGCCTTTGACAATACTGGACTGGCGTTTGCGTTAGCCTATTGCGCACTGCAATTATTTCGCACGCTGTATATGGCATGGGCGTCGGTGGGCGTGAACGAAGGGCGTAAACGCAATTTTTTGCGCATCGCATTTTGGTTTTCGCTGTCGCTGCCCCTGTGGGTCGCAGGTGCATTATCGCCCGCGGAGATGCGGCTTGGCTTGTGGACGGCGGCGTTGGCAGTGGAATATGCCGGGCCATTTTTATTCTTCTGGACCCCCAGTCTTGGCCGTTCTTCCATTACCGATTGGGATATTTCAGGCGCGCATATGGCCGAACGCTGCGCCTTGTTCATCATCATAGCGCTAGGCGAAGCGGTGCTGATGACCGGCGCGACGTTTAGCGAAACCCCTGCAACTCAGCCCTATTGGTTGGCCTTTTTAGGCAGCTTTGTTGGCAGCGCCGCGATGTGGTGGATCTATTTCGACGTCGGCGCAAAGCGCGGGTCCGAACGCATCAGCGCGTCGGACAATGCTGGTTTGATGGCGCGCAACGCCTATACCTATTTGCACATCCCGATTGTCGCGGGCGTCGTTTTGACCGCCGTTGGAGATGAAATGTTGATCACCCATCCCGTGGGCCATGGCGATACGGCGATGATGATCGCAATGGTGGGCGGCCCGGCGCTGTTTCTGCTCGGCAATCAGGCGTTCAAATGGGTGACGGCTGGTGTCCGATTTCCGCCGTTGTCACATTTTATCGGGCTGTTTCTGCTCACCTGCCTCGCCATCGCCGCCTATTATTTGCATTGGCAGCCGCTGGCAGTCGGTCTGGCGGCAACCGGCGCACTGATTTTTACAGCACTTTGGGAGTGGTTTTCGCTGCACGGCGGCTGGCAGCGCTGGGCTCCGTGGATGGGGCCAATTTTCAGCCGGATTCCACAGAACTAGTCCGTGCACCACTCCACCCACGCGCCGTGCGCTTGCGCTTGTCCCAATAACACCGACGTCTCGCCGCCCGGCCAATAGCGGATGGTCAGTTCATGCGCGAAGGTGTCGCGGTTGGTCTCTAGCATCATCCACGCCAAGGGCTTGTCCGGCGTTGTCTTTGCGCCCGCTGCTTCAATCGCCTTTGTGATCGCTGCGCGGCGTACTGCCGGAATATATTGCCATACGATACTGTGGTGGATGACGCGGGTTACGCTGTTCTCTTGCGGTGCGGCCAGCCGTTCCAGCACCCAATCCAACGCATCGGCCTTCACCACATCAGGCGCCTGTTCCGCTGCCAGTTGCAAAGCCGCATCCATGCGCACGATGCGGTCGGCGTTTTCGGGCCAGACATAGCTTTTGACGCGCAGCGCAGCATCAGGGTCAGACAGGTCAATCGGTGCTTGATCACAGCCCTTAATCGCAATGATCTCAACCGGATGATCCGGCGGCGGCGGTCCGCGCCATTCGGGCTTAATCTGCATCGGTGATGCTTGTGGCCCAGCAGACACACCGCCCAGATCATAATGGTACCGATCCATCATCGTGTTGATGCCCGCGCTCGCACCCAGTTCGTTGAGCTCAAATCGCGGCCCCAATCGCCCGGACAACCATTTCAGCCCGGCCATGAAACTGGCCGACCGCCCCGCTTCATTGGTTTGCGGCGGACTATCGAACCATTGCAGCAACCTGTCATCATGGTCAGCGGTCACCGCCGCGACGATGGCATCAACCGCTGCCTGATCGGTAATCTCGCCACGATAGACTGGTTCCAGCCGTGCGTCGGCACCAGTCAGCAGCAGATGGTGGAACCCACCCGCCAACCGCAACGGCATCGCATCCTCCAACGGCAGCCCGGGCCAATTGGCGATGCAACGGCCAACGGCGGTGTCAGATGTCATCAGCGCCACCTGTGCATCAACGATCCGCCCAGTCACCGGCGCATTGTTGCGGCGGCAATGTTCGGCTTGCCACCGAATACCATTTTCGACGCGCGCATCGTCCATCAGGCCGCTGTTGATTGATTCCGCCATATTGCCCTTTCCTGCCCGCACCCCTAAAGCGCGCCCATATCATGGCCGGAAAACTGATCTTTGCAATCCCCAAGGGGCGAATCCTTGACGAGGCACTGCCGCTGATGCGCGCGGCGGGTATCGAACCTGCGTCCGATTTCTTTAACAAGAACAGCCGCGCCTTGATGTTTGACACCAGCGATCCCGATGTGCAGATTATCCGCGTGCGTGCCTTTGACGTTGCGACGTTCGTGGCGCATGGCGCGGCACAGGTCGGCATTGTCGGGTCGGATGTGATCGACGAATTTGACTATTCCGAACTGTACGCACCGGTCGATCTAAACATCGGCCATTGCCGGATTTCGGTCGCTGAACCTGCCGAGCTTGCTGCGACCGACGATCCGCGCAGCTGGAGCCACGTCCGCGTTGCGACCAAATATCCAAGCCTGACGCGCAAATATTTTGCCGCGCGGGGCGTGCAGGCTGAATGCGTAAAGCTGAACGGGGCGATGGAAATTGCGCCGTTGCTTGGGCTTTCCAGCCGGATTGTGGATCTTGTTTCATCGGGCCAGACGCTGAAAGAAAACGGCTTGGTCGAGGTTGAGCAAATAGCGCAGGTTTCCGCCCGTCTGGTGGTCAACCGCGCGGCGTTCAAAACCGATGACCGCGTTGGCGAATTGGTCGAAAAGTTCAGGGCGGCTGTCAATGCTTAGACTGGATGCCAGCCGAACTGATTTCGCCGCGAAGTTTGACCTGCTGGTTAATGCTCGGCGTGAAGCCGATGTTGATGTCTCGACAATCGTGACGCAGACAATCCGCGACGTGCAAGCCCGCGGCGATGTGGCGTTGCTGGAACTCACCGAACGCTTCGACGGCTTTGACTTGAGCGAACATGGCTGGACGATTTCAGCCGACGACTGCAAAGCTGCGTATCAGGCACTTGCCCCTGAATTGCGCGACGCGTTGAAACTGGCGGCGGCGCGGATCAAAGCCTATCACAAGGCGCAGCTGCCGAAGGACCGCGATTACATCGACAAAGATGGCGTGCGCCTGGGTGCGCGCTGGAGTGCAGTTGACGCAGCGGGCATTTACGTCCCCGGCGGACGCGCCGCCTATCCATCATCGCTGTTGATGAACGCTATTCCAGCCAAGGTGGCGGGCGTTGAGCGCCTTGTGATGGTCACGCCCACACCGCAGGGCGAGATTAATCAGACCGTTATGGCCGCGGCGCATTTAGCGGGCGTCGATGAAATCTGGCGGCTTGGCGGCGCGCAGGCAGTGGCGGCCCTTGCCTATGGCACCGAACGCATTGGACCTGTGGATGTGATCACTGGCCCCGGCAACGCCTGGGTCGCGGAGGCAAAACGGCAAGTTTACGGCGTGGTCGGCATCGACATGGTCGCAGGACCATCCGAAATCATCGTGGTATCGGATGCCAAGAACAAGCCTGAATGGATTGCCGCCGATTTGTTGAGCCAGGCCGAACATGACCCGACTAGCCAGTCGATTCTGTTTACCGACGATGCCGCATTTGCAGATGCCGTTGTGCTGGCCTTGGATACCCAATTGGCGACATTAAAAACGTCCCCCGTCGCCAGCGAAAGCTGGGCGGCAAACGGTGCGATCATTGTCACCAAAACACTCGAAGAGGCGATGCCGTTGGTCAACCGATTGGCAGGCGAGCATGTCGAGCTGGCTGTGGATGACAAGCGCGCCGAGGCGCTGTTCGGCATGATCCGCCATGCGGGCTCGGTGTTCCTTGGTCGCCTGACACCCGAAGCCGTGGGCGACTACGTTGCTGGCCCCAACCACGTTCTGCCCACGGGTCGCCGCGCACGATTTTCGTCTGGGCTCTCAGTCCTCGATTTTATGAAGCGGACCAGTTTTATCGGGCTGAACAAAGCAGCGTTAAAAGCCATCGGCCCCGCAGCCGTCACCCTTGCCAATGCCGAAGGCCTGCCGGCGCATGCCGCCAGTGTGCAGGTCAGATTGTGAAAGTCAGATTATGAGTAAAACCCGTTCCGCCGCCCGCCTCGCCGCTGTGCAGGCGCTATACCAAATGGATATGGAGAAAATCGGCCTTGCGCGGTTGCTAGATGAATTTCATGCGCACCGTTTGGGCGAAGAAATTGAAGACGCGCAGATCGCTCATGCCGAGGTTAGCTTTTTCGACGATGTTGTCAGCGGCGTGAATGCGCGGCGTGAGGAAATCGACGGCGTCATCGAAAGCAAGTTGGGCGAGCAGTGGAAAATCAGCCGTCTCGACAAAACCATGCTGCAAATCCTGCGCGCTGGAACCTATGAAATTCTCGCCCGCGCTGACGTGCCGACGGGCAGCGTCATCAACGAATATATGGACGTCGCCCATGCGTTTTTTGACGCCAAGGATGCGAAATTTGTCAACGGTTTGTTGGATGCTGTGGCGAAGGAAAAACGCGGGTAATTGACTAGCGAATCCACCTTCATCGCCCTGATGCGCAGCATGGCCACCGATCCGTCCGCACGCGGGTTACTCGACGACGCCGCGGTCGTTACCCTTGGCGCAGAAACACTCATCCTCACCCACGACATGATGGCCGAAGACGTTCATTGGCTGCCGACCGCCGATGCCGCTGATGTTGCGTGGAAGCTGGCATCGGTGAACCTGTCTGACCTCGCGGCAAAAGGCGCACGGCCTTTGGGGGTGTTGCTTGGCTTCATGCTCGGCGACGATAAATGGGACCGGCGCTTTGCCGAGGGGTTGCAGGCGGCACTGGCGCATTATGATGTGCCGTTAGTTGGCGGGGACACCGTATCGAACCGGGGCGATAAGCGCGCGCTGGGGATGACCGCCATAGGCGCTGTAAGCTTTACGCCTGTGCCCGCGCGCTCGGGCTCGCAACCCGGCGATGTGACCTATGTCACCGGCACATTGGGCGATGCCCTTGCCGGTTTTGAAATGGCTGAGGTTGGGCTGGAGGGCGCAACCTCGTTAATGGCCGCCTATCACCGGCCCGTCGCCAGATTGGCAGATGGCCAAGCATTAGCGCCATTGGTCACCGCGATGATGGACGTGTCCGATGGTTTGTTGATCGATGCCGAACGGATGGCGTTTGCCAGCAAAGTTAAAGTCACAATCGACCTGGCCACGATCCCGCTATCAGCGCCTTATCGACAGCAACGCGGCGACAGCTTGGAGAGCCGATTACAAGCGGCAAGCTGGGGCGATGATTACCAGCTGCTCTTCACCGCTCCGGCCGGACTAGAGCTACCCGTACCCGCCACAGCCGTTGGCCTAGTTACGTCCGGTTCCGGTCTTTCTCTGACCGACGGCGGCACGCCCATCCCCTTGCCCGCAACGCTTGGCTATCAACATCGCTGAAGCGCGCACAAAAGGCCGGTTTTCAGGTTGCCGTTCATGTAAAGCCTGCCTATAGCCACCGCACTTGCATCCGTATTGGGGCGGGAGTGTTCGCGTAAAAAATACGCAAAACAATGGGGAGGAGACAGCCTATGTCTTTATCAATTATGGCCATATTGTGCGGGCTTGTTGCCGTGCTTTATGGAATTATTACAAGCCGCTCGGTGCTCGCTGCATCGGCCGGTACGCCGCGGATGCAGGAAATCGCAGCCGCAATTCAAGAAGGCGCTTCGGCGTATCTCGCGCGCCAATATCGCGCCATCGCTGTTGTTGGCGTTGTTGTGCTGGCCTTGGTCTGGGCATTTCTGGACCGGTTCGGCGCTCCTGTATCAGCAGTCGGGTTTTTGCTAGGTGCTGTACTTTCGGGTGCAACTGGTTTTATCGGGATGAACATTTCGGTCCGCGCCAATGTCCGTACCGCGCAGGCCGCAAGTGAAAGTCTGCAAAAGGGACTGACAATGGCTTTCAGCGCGGGTGCTATCACTGGCATGCTCGTGGCTGGACTGGCTTTGATCGCGATTGCGGGCTTCTTTTACTATCTGACTGATATTGCCGGTAACGGTCCGGGTGATCGCATAGTTATCGACGGTCTGGTGGCACTGGCATTCGGCGCTTCGCTGATTTCGATCTTCGCACGTTTGGGTGGTGGTATCTTTACCAAAGCTGCTGACGTTGGCGCCGACCTTGTCGGCAAAGTCGAAGCAAACATTCCAGAAGATGATCCACGCAACCCTGCAACCATCGCTGATAACGTTGGCGATAACGTTGGCGATTGCGCCGGTATGGCCGCTGACCTGTTCGAAACCTATGTTGTGACCATTGGTGCAACGATGGTGCTTACATCTCTGCTAGTGGCTGCGACTGGCGACGCATTGCTTGGTCTTATGTCCTTGCCTTTGGTCGTTGGCGGCATCTGCATTTTGACATCAATCCTTGGCACATTCTTTGTCCGCTTGGGTGGCGGTACGAACATCATGGGCGCAATGTACAAAGGCTTTTTGGTAACCGCTATCAGCTCCATTCCGGCAATCTATTATGTCACAATGCAAGTGCTTGGCGACATGAACGCCGAAATCGCATTGAAAGCTGGCGGCGATACCTTCACTGGCATGTCGCTGTTTTGGGCGATGATGGTTGGCCTTGCTGTCACTGGTCTGTTGGTTTGGATCACTGAATATTACACCGGCACCAATTTCCGCCCAGTCCGTTCGATTGCCAAGGCATCGGAAACTGGCCACGGCACCAACGTTATTCAGGGCCTGGCGATCAGCCTTGAATCGACCGCATTGCCTACGATTGTTATCTGCGTCGGCATCATCGTGTCGTATCAGTTGGCTGGCCTTATTGGCATTGCCTTTGCCGCAACCTCGATGCTGGCGCTTGCCGGTATGGTTGTCGCGCTTGATGCTTATGGTCCAGTAACCGATAACGCAGGCGGCATTGCCGAAATGGCGGAAATGGACAAATCGGTTCGTGAAAAAACCGATGCGCTTGACGCTGTGGGCAACACCACAAAGGCTGTGACTAAGGGCTATGCCATTGGTTCGGCGGCTTTGGCGGCACTCGTTCTGTTTGGGGCCTATACAGCTGACTTGTCGTTCTATTCAAAAGAGCTCGGCCTGACTGAAAAAGTCGATTTCAACCTCCAGAACCCTTACGTCATCGTCGGCCTGTTGCTCGGTGCGTTGCTCCCTTACCTCTTCGGAGCGATGGGCATGACCGCCGTTGGTAAAGCGGCTGGTGAAGTGGTGAAGGACGTTCGTGACCAGTTCGCGAGCAACCCCGGCATCATGGATGGCACCTCGCGGCCTGATTATGCGCGCACCGTTGACCTTGTGACCAAGGCTGCGATCCGTGAAATGATCTTGCCTTCGTTGTTGCCAGTTTTGGCACCAATCGCGGTTTACTTCATTATCACTGGCGCTTCAGGCAGCCCGGCACAGGGCTTTGCCGCTCTCGGCGCTCTGCTCCTTGGCGTGATCGTCGGCGGACTGTTCGTTGCAATCTCGATGACATCGGGTGGCGGCGCATGGGACAATGCGAAGAAGTACATCGAAGACGGCAACCACGGCGGCAAAGGTTCAGAGGCGCATAAGGCCGCTGTAACCGGCGACACCGTTGGCGATCCGTACAAGGATACGGCTGGCCCT
>JBEBKE010000090.1:0-10192 GCA_040079555.1 Sphingorhabdus sp.
GTTTTACGATGAATATCGCGCGGTGTGCGACATGACGGCAGAGTTTTACCTGCAAACCATCGATGTTGTATTCCAACGGCATTTGCTACCCAAGGGTGAATTCAACTATCGCGGCAAGCTGGTCGATCCCGGCGCGATCCATGACATCGCGATTCTGGCGATTGAGGGTGAGCGCGACGATATCAGCGGTATTGGTCAAACTAAGGCCGCGCTGAAAATCTCAACCGGACTGCCCGATGCGATGAAGCACTATCATCTCGCGCCAGAGGTTGGCCATTATGGCATCTTTAACGGCAGCAAATGGCGCGAACGGATCGCGCCAGTGGTTGAGGACTGGATCACCAGCCATAACGGCTAGACAATTTAGCCACTATTTCTAAAACCATAGCCCTGATGGTTTTGGGGGTGGTTCGGTGAGTCTTAGCATTACAGCAGCCGTCGAACGCTGGCCGGTTGCGGGGCAATTCATCATTGCGCGTGGTGCGAAAACCTATGTCGATGTGTTGGTGGTTGCGGTCAGCGATGGCGCGCATGTTGGCTTGGGCGAAGGCACAGCGATCTATTATCACGGCGAAAGTGCCGAAAGCTGCCTCGCGCAAGTTGAAGCTGTTATCGACGCGTTGGGTGGTTTGAACGTTCAAGCCGCGCGAGATACGGCGCAAACTGTGCTGCCCCCTGGTGCGGCTCGCAATGCGCTGGATTGCGCGTTGTGGGATTTGGAGGCAAAGGCGGCGGGGATGCCTTTGTGGCAACTCGCGGGGCTAGCGACCGCTCCCAAGGCGTTGCAGACCGCTTTCACGATCTCTTTAGGTGAACCAGCCATTATGGAGGCCGATGCCGCGAAGGCGGCGGCGCGCGGCTTTGGGCTGTTAAAGCTGAAATTGACCGGCGGCGGTGACCGTGAACGCGTCGCGGCGGTCCGCAAAGGCGCGCCCGATGCGCGCTTGATCGTTGATGCGAACGGAAGCTGGGCCGAACTCGATATCGCGGCGGAGGCGGTTGCTTTGGCGGCGCTGGGTGTAGAGATGATCGAGCAGCCGGTGCCCGTTGGGCAAGACGCGCTGTTGGAGGGTGTGAATTCGCCTGTACCGTTTCTTGCCGATGAAAGCTGCCAGTCAGTTGCGGACATCGAAATCTGCGCGCTCTATTATGACGGCATCAACATCAAACTCGACAAAGCAGGCGGCTTGACCGAGGCGCTAAAAATGCGCCGCGAAGCCGAGGCGCGCGGGCTAAAAGTCATGGTAGGCTGCATGCTCTCCACCAGTCTCGGCATCGTTCCCGCCTTTTTGGCAGCACAAGGTGCGGATTGGATCGATCTGGATGGGCCGATATTGCTGGCGCAGGATCGGGATGATGGATTTCGGTTTGAAGGCGGAATGATCAAGAAATAATGGTGCATTGCGGTTCAGTCAACGAAACCTTTATTAAACTAACGTTCCTCTGTATTCCTTTCAACGGCAGCAAGTCGCTGTCGACAAATGAAAGGAAAATCCATGTGAGTAATAGTGATACTGCTTTGCTCATCATTGCCGCGTTCGGCGCAATGGTGGGCTTTGCTACTTTGGTGGTGAAAATCATTGAGGTGGCTCGGCCCAAGTGACCGATGGGCGGGGTCCGGTGTTAGAGCGCCGGGCCCCAAACAGTTGAACCCGGCCGTTAGAGCGACCGGGTTCATGAAAAGAATCACCATGTGAAGCGATACTGCGAGTATCCTCTTAGGTTACTTTTACAAAAAAATCAATAACCGTTTCAAAACACCTCAAACAAGCCAGCGGCACCCATGCCGCCGCCGACGCACATGGTTACGACAACATATTTCGCGCCGCGACGTTTGCCTTCGATTAACGCGTGGCCGACGCAGCGCGCGCCGGTCATGCCATATGGATGCCCGATGGAGATTGCTCCGCCGTTGACGTTGAGCAATTCATTGGGGATGCCCAATGTGTCGCGGCAATAGAGCACCTGCACGGCAAAGGCTTCGTTCAATTCCCACAGGCCAATGTCGCTCATTTTCAAGCCGTTGCGTTCCAGCAATTTCGGAATCGCAAACACGGGGCCAATGCCCATTTCGTCTGGTTCGGTGCCCGCAACCGCCATGCCGACATAGCGGCCCAGCGGGCTCAGGCCTTTTTTCTCGGCGACTTTGGCTTCCATCAGGATGCTGGCGGACGAACCGTCGGACAGCTGGCTGGCATTGCCCGCAGTGATTGTGCCGTCGGGGATGACGGGGTTCAGGCCTTGCAAGCCCGCCAATTGCGTATCGGCCCGGTTGCCTTCGTCCTTGGCAATGGTGACTTCGTGTTGGCTGACTTCTTTGGTTTCCTTGTTCATCACGTTCATGATTGTGGTGACAGGAACGATTTCGGCGTCGAACAGGCCCGCGGCTTGTGCAGCGGCGGTGCGTTGTTGCGATTGCAGCGCATATTCGTCCATCGCATCGCGGCTGATGTTATAACGCTTGGCAACCACTTCGGCGGTTTGCAGCATCGGCATATAAATATTGCCGTGCATTTCCATCAACGCGCGGTCAGGCGACACGCGCATTTCAGGCGTCTGCACCATGCTGATTGATTCCTGACCACCAGCGGCCATGATATCGACATTATCGACGATGATGGTTTTGGCGGCGGTCGCGATGGTCATCAGGCCGGACGAACATTGACGATCCATCGTCATGCCCGATGTGGTGATGGGAAGGCCCGCACGCAGCGCGACTTGGCGGGCAAGATTGCCTGCCTGTGTGCCCTGTTGCAGCGCGCTGCCCCAGAGCACGTCGTCGACTTCGCTGCCTTCGATACCCGCACGCGCAACGGCGGCGGCGAGTGAATAGCTGCCCAAGGTGGCACCCGATGTGGCGTTAAACCCGCCGCGATAGGCTTTGCCGATGGCGGTACGGGCGGTGGATACGATTACTGCGTCACGCATGATGTGTGGTTCCTTGAAAATGTTCCTCTCCCCTTGCGGGAGAGGATATGGAGCCTTGCCGCTTTAGCGGTTAGGCGAAATTGGAGAGGGGGTAGGAAAAACAACGAGGGGCAGCTCCCCCTCTCCCTCCCACGCCTTCGGCGCGGGCCCCTCCCTCTCCCGCAAGGGGAGAGGGGATTAGAAGAGTTTCATACAAAAAACTGCGTGATCCACTCGGCGATGCAGGCGGGCTTGTCTTCGCCTTCGATCTCCAGCGTGTATTCGACCACTTGTTGCCATTGGCCGGGGCGTTTCTCTGCAAGTTCCAGCAGCTTGAAATGGCCGCGCACTTTTTTGCCGACGCGCACTGGGGCGAGGAAGCGGGTTTTGTTACCGCCATAGTTGACGCCCATTTTTACGCCGTCGATGCGCGGGCAATCCGATGTCGCCATCAACACGGGCAACAGCGACAATGACAAAAAGCCATGCGCAATCGTTCCGCCAAACGGCGTCATTTTGGCCATTTCTTCGTTTACATGGATGAATTGATGGTCGCCCGTTGCATCGGCGAATTTGTTGACCATGTCTTGATCGACCAACAGCCATTCCGATGTGCCAAGGGTATCGCCAACGCGGCTTGTAAGTTCAGCCGGTGTTACTCCGCTCATATCCTGCTCCTTATTGTGCAAATTGGTGGCGGTTTTGCGCCCATTTGTGGCGCTTGACAAGCCTGTGCCCAAGAGCCGCGCTGACCCTACGTCAGGTGCAATGGCTGCGTGCGAATCACTTCTTTACAGCCGGTTTTACAGGCGCAGATACGGGCGCTGCATAGGGCATGACCAAGGTTCCATCAGGGGCCGCAGTGTAAGTTGTTTGGGTCGGATAAGCGAACTCTATGCCTTCGCTGGCAAAGCGTTGTGCAATGGCAATGCCGACCGCGTGGCGGCTGGCAAACATGACATCAATGTCTTCGCTGTTCACATCGAACACCAGCTGGAAATCGAGTGAGCTGGGCCCGAATGTCGTGAAACCAGCGCGGATAAATTCGCCGTCATGCGTCTCGACAATTTCTTGCAATATGCCGGGGATTTTTGCGGCCAATGCGGGGGCGGTGTGCTGTACGAGGTTAAAGATAAAGGTAATGCGGCGGTAAATCGTTTGGGTGTTGTTGGTAATTTCCAGATCGAGCAGCTTGCTGTTCGAGATGATCTTTTCCTCGCCCGACAACGCGCGCAGCCGCGTGCTTTTCATCCCGATTTTTTCGACCCGCGCGGTGGTGGTGCCATAAGTGATCGTGTCGCCGCGCTTAAACGGTCGGTCGAATATGATCGAAATGGCGGCAAACAGATCGGAAAATATCCCCTGCGCTGCAAGCCCGATGGCAATGCCGCCGACACCAAGCCCCGCGATCAATCCCGTGACATTCACGCCAAGATTGTCGAGGATGACAATCGCCGCAATCGCAAAGACTGCAAAGCTGACGCCCAGCTTTATCAGCGTCATCGCGCTTTGCAGCGTGTCGTGTTCTGTGCCGCTTTGATAAGCGCGGCGTTCGATCAAGGCGAGGATGATTTCGCGCACCCAGATGGCCAGTTGAACAACGGCTGCTACCGTGAAAACGATAAAGATAACGCGGGAGAGCGGGTCAGGCGTATTGGCCACGCTGTTGACCAACTCCACCGCCAATATGATCCGGAAAAAGCGTTTGGTGCGCGATAAAGCCCGCCAAGCGACCGTTGCGAACCGGCCATCGTCACCGCGTAAGGCAGCTTTGCTGGCAGCTTTGCGTTTGATCCAGCTGAGCGCCACATATAGCGCAAAGCCGATGGCTATAGCGATTGTGAGTTCCAGCGCATTGTCGCGGACCCAGTCCGACAATAGCTTGAAATAACCCTCCAGCCGCGCGTTCATTGTTGCCCATAGATCGGGGTTCAGCAATTTCGGCTCTGGAATCTTTGCGGTGATACTCATGCCTAACCCCTATCGGCCTAGGCGATCGCTGGCAATGCTATGGCTAGGCCAGCTCCTTCGTCTTCATCCGCAAATCCTTGATCGGACGCCATGCCGATTCTTTGCGCCGCCGCGATAAATAGGTATCGAGACCCAGCTGCATCGCAATCATCATGTACACAAATGGCTGAAACGCGATGCCGACGAACAGCGAGCCGACCAAATAGATGATCTGCGCATTTTGCAGCGCGCGGGCCAAGGGCACCACCCAGTTTTCATCCTCGCGATTTCGCTTTCGATAGATGCGCATAATCGCCTCCATCCGCCACACGCCGCCGACATGGATGATCAGCCACATAATAAGCCCGGGCCAGCCCTGCTCACCCAACATCTCAAAATAGCTACTGTGATAAGCGCGGCCTTGATCGACGACTTCGCCGGTATCAACTTCCCCCGTGTCCATGCCATTGTCGTCGATGACGGGCATGGTGTAGCGGATCTTGTTCTGGATATACGCGTTAAAGCCGCCGCCCATTGGGCGTTCTTTCACGAATTCCCATGTCCATTTCCACACCGCGATTCGCGTTGAGGCGCTTTCGTCCGATTTGTAGTTTTTGATCGTGCCCATGCGTTCGGAAAAGGCGGATGGCAGGAATGGAACGGTGACCAGCCCCAGCACGACTGCGCCCAGAATATAAAGCATCCGCCGTTTTGCCGTGCGCAGAAACAATATCGCAAGCACCACAGCACAGATTAATCCGGTGCGCGCCTGCACGCCGATGGGGATCAATAGACAAGCGAAAATCAAAGCAGCGGCATAGGTTTTCACCCGCCAATCGGGTTTGAAAATCGTCCCGTGATTGGCAAGCCACAATATAATCGGGATGATCGCGATCGATACGCACGAAATGATGCTGCTTTCGTACAGGCCGCTGTCGATATCGACGAGCAACACCATCAAGCCATAGCCGCCGCCGCCGGCAAGCGTTTTTATCCCGCCCGTCACGATCAGCGCCGATGCGCACAGCACCAGCGTCAGCGCCAGCGCCTCGATCCGCAGTCTGGTGCGCAAAGTCAGCGGCAGGAACGCGGCGAACACTAATGCTTTCCAGACCCACGCCCATTTCTCTTGCGCTGCAATCGGCTCCACCGCCTCAACTGTGGTATAGCCGCAATAGGCCAAAAGGATAACGAGCAAAGTCCAGCGCGGCGATATCCGGACATCCTTTTTGTCGTCGCTTAACATGAACCCGGCAAAGGCTAGGCCAAACAGAATTAGCGACAGTGGAATCGAATTCAGCAGAAAATAGCTGAGCCGTTGCGGTGCGATGATATCGACATAGGCATAGACCAAAGTGAACAAAAACGGTCGCTTGAACGCAAGCAGCAGCAACAGCCCCAGATAGCCGACAAAGAACAGGTCACGCATCGGGCGTGTCCTTTACTTTGCTAGCTGGGCGTTTGCGGATTGCGTGGCCAAAACCCTCTGGCTCCGCGTCTGGTGCAGGGCGCTCTTCGTGGTCGACATCATCGCGCAACGTCAGGTACCAGAACGCCAATGCGATCAGCAAATGGCTCAGTAATATCGATAAATTGTCGATCATCCTGACCTGAACCCCGAACCGTTATCTGCGCGTGGACGCGCGTGAATTGAAAAATCTTTGCCCTGATACCGACTTAGGGTTGACGCGTCGTTAAATATTCTGCGCCTATGGAACCGCCATGTCTCGAATATTGCACGTCCTTGATCACAGCCTGCCGCTGCACAGCGGCTATACCTTTCGCACGCGCGCCATCATGAAGGCGCAGGCAGGCGCTGGCTGGGAAGTCGCCGGGCTAACTGGAGAGCGGCATTACCAGCATGGTGTGTTGCCAGATGTGGCCGAGGAGACGGTTGAGGGCCTCCGCTTTTTCCGCACGCAAAGCCTGCCTTCGGGACCACCACTGTTGCGCGAATGGGGCGAGGTGAAAGCACTGTCCGACCGGATTGTAGCGCTGCACCGGCAATGGCCCTTTGATCTGATCCACGCCCATTCGCCTGCGCTCAGCGGATTGGCTGGCGCGCGCGCAGCGAAAAAGCTTGGGCTGCCTTTCGTTTATGAAATCCGCGCCTTTTGGGAAGATGCGGCTGTTGGCAATGGCACAGGGACCGAGGGTTCTGCGCGTCATCGGCTGACCCGCGCGTTGGAAAATCACGTGGTAAAGCGTGCGGATCGTGTTGCCGTGATCTGCGAAGGGCTGCGTAGCGATTTGGTGTCGCGCGGCTTTGCGGCGGACAAAATTTTCGTGTCACCCAATGGCGTCGATATGGAATTGTTCGGCAACCCCCCGCCGCCCGATACGGCATTGGCGGAGGAACTGGGCCTGACGGGCAAAAAGGTGATCGGCTATATCGGCAGCTTTTACGATTATGAGGGGATCGACGATCTGATCGCTGCGATGCCGTTGATGCAGAGCGACGCGCATTTGCTGCTTGTTGGTGGCGGGCCGATGGAAGCATCGCTGCGCACCCAGGCCGAGGCATCGGCGGCGAAAGACCGCATCCACTTCGTAGGCCGTGTTCCGCATGAAGAGGTCGAGCGTTATTATAGTCTGGTCGATATCCTTGCCTATCCGCGCAAAGCCATGCGGCTGACGGATCTCGTCACGCCGCTGAAACCGCTGGAGGCCATGGCGCAGGGGCGGCTGGTTGCGGCGTCTAGCGTAGGCGGCCATCGCGAGCTGATCGAAGACGGCATCACCGGCACGTTGTTTGCGCCCGATGATCCGGCGGCTGCGGCGCGTTCGCTCGACGCGCTGCTGGCTGCGCCTGATAGCTGGCCCAAATGCAAAGCCGACGCGCGCGACTTCGTTTCCAAAGAACGCAATTGGCGCAAGAACATAGTGCGTTACGATCCTGTTTACCATTTGCTGCTAGGCCGTGCTAAATAGGCCTTAATTGGCTGCGGCACTTGCAGGGAATCAGATGCGAAACGGCTTAAAAATCGACGGAACCATGCGCGCGCTGGCGATTGCGCTGGGCGGGGCCATTGCCACGTCGGTGATCGCGATGTTCATTCCGGTATCGGTGTTTGAATCGATTACCGGCGCGACGGGTTTTTCCGAATTGGTACCCGCGACCGGTGCGCCTTTGGGCGATACCGCCCGCGCGTTGATCGCATTCGGTTTCGGTGCGCTCGCCTTTGCGCTGCTTGCGGGCTATTTGCTGCGGAAACCGTCAAAGCCGGTATCTGCGCGTCCGGTCGCAAAGGCGCAGGATGCCGTTGAAGCTGCAAAGCCGGTCACTGAGTCTGGCCCGTCATTCATGGATCGTATGCGCGCAAAGATCAGCGATTTTACCGAAAGTCGCCGCAACGCGGATACCGTCACTGAACTGTCCGATCTGCCGAAACTACGTGCTGGCGACGCCCATCCCGACGCGCCGCCACGTCGTCCGATTTCCGCGCACCGCGATTTTGGTGAAGTCGTGTCGGATATGGCTGAAATTGAACAACCGGTGATTGCCGTCGCGGTACCCGATGTTGCGCCAGTGGCCGCAGCCGAACCAGTTATCGAACTGTCGGCTCCTCAAACAGAAAATCTCGTCGCACCATCCGCCGCAGACCCTGCCTCCGTCGCCGAAATGGTTGACCAGCTGGAATCCGCAGTCGCACAACGAGAAGCCCAGATCGCAAAGCTGGAAGCATTGGCAAAGGCCGAAATTGCTAAGCCTGAAGTCGCATCGCCCGCAACCACCGCCGAAGTTGCGCCAGAGGTGGTCGTTGAAACGCCGCGTCAGACGGTATTGGAAGCAGTGCCCTCCGCACCTGTCAGCGAAGTGGTTGACGATGAAATGGATGCGGCATTGCGCAGCGCGCTTGAAACGCTCCACCGCATGAATGTGCGCACGCGTTAGGCTCAATTTTTTGAACTGACGCTAGGGGACTGTCCCAACCCCGGACTTGATCCGGGGGCAGTGGACTGTCCCCGATAGGTCGCGCGCTGACTTTTAGGGACAGTCCACGGCGCTGCGCTTGGGACAGTCCCTAAAAGCCTAAACCTCATCATCCAGCACCAAAGCCTCGATCGTCAACACTGTTGCACCATCGGCCGCGCTGCTTTGCCGCGCGACGATAATATCCGCGACCAAAACATCGGCGAATTCATGTTCGCTCAGCATCGCTGTAAACTCCGTCACGACCGAGGGCGACGCATCCCAGTTCAGATCAAGCATCACCCGCTTTCCCGCAAAGGTCGCGCTGTGCCAATCGCGTTCCACGCGCCGCGTTACGACCGCGCCCGGTGCCAACGCACATAACGCCTTTGATAAAACACCACGCGTCATGCGGCTTGCGCCAAGTCATGCGCAATCATGATCGCATAGGCGGTCATAAAAGCCTCGGCCCGCGCGATCATCGGCCCGCGCAGTTCGCGCCCATTCCGCATATCAAGCACCAGCCGCGGGTCGCGCGCCACCAGCCGCCCAAATTTGGTCGCGGGCATGTCGTACTGGATTAAAAAACGTTCGATTTTTCGGTTGATATGCATCGGGGGGTCTCCTTTTACTGTCCTTTCGCGCCCGCCCCATTGCCCCCACACCCGAAGACTTGATCCGCAAACTGGCCATAAAGCCACTCCGCGAATCGAACGGAACGTAACAAGAACATAACTGATAGGATAAATCCTACTTGTCTAGGAAAAATCCTATCGTTATAGAAAGAATATGGATGACACCGAATCGCACACCGCGTTCAGGGCCGCGCTCGACCGCCTGATTCGCGATAACAAAGACGACTATGTTTCTTTGTCGCGCCTGTTGGGGCGCAACGCGGCCTATGTGCAGCAATATATCAAACGCGGCTCGCCAAAGCGGTTGCCCGAACGCGAGCGGCAAATCCTCGCGCGCTATTTCGGTGTCGACGAACGCGTCCTTGGCGCGCCCGGCGATGCGCGCGGCAATGATCTTCGGCTGGTGCCGAAACTGGCGGTGGGCGCGTCGGCTGGCGGTGGCGCGCTGACCGATGGAGAGGCGCTGGCGGGCAAAGTCGGTTTCGACGAAAAATGGCTGCGGAAAATGGGGCTCGACCCCGCGCGCCTATCGTTGATCCAAGTGCAAGGCGATTCGATGCAGCCGACCCTCAACGACGGCGACGACATCATGGTCGATACCGCCGCTGCACTCCGCGCCCCCAAAAAGGGCATTCACGTCCTGCGCCTCGACGGCACGTTGATGGTCAAGCGCCTGTTGCCGGGCAAAGGCGGCACGCTGTCGATCCTGTCCGACAATCTGGCCTATCCCGCGATTGCCGACGTGGCCGCCGGTGACGTAACCATCATCGGGCGGGTTGTGTGGGTG
>JBEBKE010000091.1:0-10114 GCA_040079555.1 Sphingorhabdus sp.
AGGCACGCTTGCCAAATGGCTGGTCAAAGAAGGCGACAGCGTGAAATCTGGCGATATCCTCGCCGAGATTGAAACCGACAAAGCGACGATGGAATTTGAGGCGGTTGATGAGGGCGTTGTAACCTCAATCATGGTTGCCGAGGGAACCGACAATGTGAAGGTCGGCACTGTCATTGCGATGATAACCGGTGAGGATGAGGACGCCGCCCCGGTGGCTGCTGCAAAACGCGCTGAACCCGCAGCTATCGTTGAAGCCCCCAAGCCCGTTGCGGTCCAAAAGGCTGCGCCAGCGCAATCACTTCCCTCCGGTACCGAGATGGTCACCGTCACTCTGCGCGAAGCATTGCGCGACGCGATGGCCGAGGAAATGCGCGCCGATGACCGTGTCTTTGTCATGGGCGAGGAAGTCGCCGAATATCAGGGTGCGTATAAAGTCACCCAAGGCTTGTTAGAAGAATTCGGCCCGCGCCGCGTTATCGACACGCCGATCACCGAATATGGTTTTGCTGGCATCGGCACCGGCGCCGCGATGGGCGGATTGCGCCCTGTGATCGAGTTCATGACATTTAACTTTGCGATGCAGGCGATTGATCACATCATCAACTCGGCGGCGAAGACCAACTATATGTCTGGCGGCCAGATGCGCTGCCCCATCGTGTTCCGTGGTCCTAACGGTGCAGCTTCGCGCGTTGGCGCGCAGCATAGCCAGAATTATGCACCCTGGTATGCCAGCGTTCCCGGCCTGATCGTCATTTGCCCCTATGACGCAGCGGATGCAAAGGGCCTGCTAAAGGCGGCCATTCGTTGTGAAGATCCGGTCGTCTTCCTTGAAAACGAACTGCTGTATGGCCGCAATTTCGAAGTGCCTGCCGTCGATGATTATGTGCTGCCAATCGGCAAAGCCCGCGTCATGCGAGAGGGAACCGACCTGACTATTGTCAGCTATTCCATCGGCGTCGGTTTAGCGCTTGAGGCGGCCGAAGTGTTGGCAGGCGAGGGCGTTAGCGTCGAAGTGATCGACCTGCGTACGATCCGCCCACTCGATAAAGCCACGGTGCTCGCCAGCCTGAAAAAGACAAATCGTCTGGTCATTGCCGAAGAAGGCTGGCCCGCATGTTCTATCGGCAGCGAAATCGCGGCTATCTGTATGGAAGAAGGCTTTGACGATCTGGACGCACCAGTATTGCGGATCACCAACGAAGATGTCCCAATGCCTTACGCCGCCAATCTGGAAAGGCTGGCGTTGCTTAACGCAGCAAAGATCGTGGCCGCCGCGCGCAAGCTATTGGGGCGTTGAACAACACAGTTTTCAGCTAAAGTTGCAGGTTGAAGCGGTGACGCTCTCGGCATTAAATACTGCTGAATAATCGCGCGAATCGCGCACAACCATCGCAGCCGTGGCAACAATGTCCCTTGACGTCAGCTTAGAATAGCCCAGATCGATTATCGGTTCGAAATGATAATGAATCTCGGCAAACATTGTCGCGCCAAAGGGCGGTGCTATGGTTTGCCGACCGGTCGGGCCGACGCCATCCACGTTGGAGGTAGCGGCCGGTGATCCATAGACTGGTCGATAATGTGTGCCCGGCCCCGAACAGCGCTGCCAACCAATTTTGTACTTGTTGGTGGGATTGGGGTTCGCAACAGGTTCTATGCTCGACAGGAAGATGCGCGCATTACCGCGTGACACGACTTGATTGTTTCCTGGGTCGGTATAGGGATGGAAGCCGTCAAAAACTAAAGCGTTACCTTCGTGTCGCGCACCGGTAAAGACGTCGTTGATGTCGATTTCGGACACCTGCTGGCCTCCCGCCAAAACGTCATCGCCCATACGCGCTGCGTTATCGGCGATGTGGACCGCTATTTGGTTGATCCGCATATTAGTCGCCGCGTAATTAGCGGTTTCCAGTCCGGCGATAGCCAGCCCGAGAAAAAATGGCAATGAAACAGCAAATTCGACCATGGCGAGGCCGCTGTTATCTGCAAACAGTTCTGCAGCGAAGGACCGCAACGCTGGAAAGCTTCGTTTGGCATCAATTTGCATTGCAATTTCCTGTAATTGCTTCGCCGTAAACGGCTTGGTCGCCATAGGGCTGGTTAGCCAACACAGTGCTGGCAGCAACGGTCACATCATTGGACAAACCGATCAATCCAGCCATCGGGAACGGGCGTTTGTAGCTGACCGTAACTGTCACAATCGAAACGTCCTGTGCGCCGCCTTGACCGGCATCGCCGCCATCGTCGTCCCACGTACCGTTCAGATTGGCATCGACATAGGGTTCGTTACTGTTGCATGTGCCATCTTCATTGGTGTCTGTAAAATCTTCGGCTGTGGCGTCGTTCGCGTTTGTGAAGTTGCGATAATAGCGGCGACGGATATTCACATTTGCACTTTTGTTGAGCCGTTTGACTTGCGTCGTGATCCGGTCATCTATGATTTCCTGTTTGGCCAATACTCCGCCGTCTTCAAGCGAGGAATCGCGAGCGATGTCCTGGATCGCCCCGTCGAGTACTGTTCGCATGTAGAGCGAGTGCCCGACATTCATAGTGCCCAGCAGCATCGTTGCCACCACTGGTGCAATCAGTCCGAATTCGGTAACCGAAACGCCGGTTTCATCGCCGATCATTTTCAGGAATAGAGGCTTTATCATTGCATCGATCCTTAGCTTGTCAGGCGCAGTGCAGCGATTTGCCCTGCTATCTGTTTGAACTGTGAGGTCAGGCTTACATCTGGGTCGTAAGCAAAAAACCTTCCGTCAGTGGCGCATTCCTCCAGCCGGTCATTGGTTGAACTATTGACGTCCGCCCCATATGAAATGACCCACAATGTGATATTCATGTTCTTGATAGCCGTACACAATGCCGCTGTTCGCGCGTCAGTGATAGTATTGAGTTGCGAAGTGGTCGGGGCTGAACCGGAGTTCGTCTGCAACCGGTCAAACCAGGGCACGCCATAGGCCGACAGCGAGTCCGGATTAGCGTTGGTGTCGCCATCGGTCATGAAGATCATGTGGCGTTGCACATTGTCGTTCGCTGTCGCGTTATGGCTGGCAAAGATGCCGGTAGGCGAAATGAGCCGAGCGCCCCACAACATGCCAATGTCATGGAAAGTATAGCCATCGGTGGTCAGGCCGTTGATGTAGTTTTTATAGTCCGTCGGATCCCAAACATTAAGCAAGCGGGATTCGGACGGACATGCGGTTGTGGTGTTACCTGACGTCGGCGCGGACATGTTGGACGTTGATGTGACTGGATTTAGCGTCCAGTTGCCGCCACTTTCTCGGGCGTATTGCAGCCCGTTAAGTCGTGGTCCCCATTGGGTGGTTGGATCAGAAGTATTCGGGATCAAATCGATCGCCATATCCTTCGCATCAGACGTCGCCGATGTGTCCCAGTCGGTTACATTTTTCTGCGTCGGGCGTTCCAATATGCATCCGTCCCACGCAATTGTGGCGTTCGTGCCGCTGTTCCCAACCGGTAGAACCAAAGAGTTGTTCCACCTGTTATTTGGAGTATTTTTCAGCGCGGAGACGTTGACCTGCAGCCTGTCATAGGTCCAGTTGCTGAATATTCGCGCGGGAATCCATGTTACCGGGCGCATTGCTGTATATTGCGTTGTGGTGAGCGACGATGACGTTTTGCGTTCTAGGTAACATCTTCGGTTTGTGCTCGCAGGTGTATTTTGGGGAACGTATTGATATTGCGTCGAACCGCTGGTCGAAGTTTTTTCATAACTCAACGTAATCGAAGTGGCCGGGTATACCGGGGTAGGCGGGGTTCCAACTGGATATGGTCCGTTAACTGTGGGCCCGTTTGTTTGCATGGGCGGCAAGGAAATAGTGGCGCAATTCAAAGGCGCTCTGTTAACCTGCACGGTCTTCAAATAGGTCGTTCCGTTGATTGTAATGTTGTTGGCCATGCCTTGCCAACTTCCGGCAGAGTTGCTGGTCGATGGCGACCCGACTTGCGTCATGGCGCCTGCAGAACCCAGTGTGTAGCTGTTGTCCGGATCGTCAATCCAGTTTGCCCGACGGGTTTGATAATACCAATTATCCGCCATATAATCGAGGGGCAGCAGCTTGCCGACATTGACATTGATTGAATAGGGAACAAAGCCAAAGCGGATCTGCGAGGTGTTGGAGGCAGTTTCGACGGGATCCGAGGCTTCGCCGCATTGCGCTGCGGTGACATCCGTGATGTTTTTTTGCGTCAATACTTCATAGAAGCATTTGGTTGCCTTACGCAATTCGGTGATTTTGGCCGGGTTTGATGACGAAACGTCGTTTCCGTCAGGAGCGCTGTCCATCGATCCTGTTGTATCGAGCACGAACATGACGTCTGAGTTCGGGATACGCATTTCGGAACTACAGGTGACACTAATTGTCCTGTCGTCCTGTCCGAAAACTTTCATCAACGTCATCGGAACGACGACCGATGCGGTTCCTGAAACTTTGCCGGCCGTTTCGGTAAAAGATTTGGACACGGTTCCGGTGCCATATGAGCCCGATTGGAAGTTCGCATTGAATGCCTTCATCGCCTCGGTGTTGGCTCTGTTAGCACTGTCCGACCACAAGCCATTTGCCATGACTTTGCGGCCCATCAACGAGCCAGCATCGCAGGCGGCTTGTGCACGGGCCTGCACGAGATATATCCGGCTCATATCAACTGCACCGCCAACTAGGCCGATCACCGGAATGACTGCCGCCGCCAGAATCGCGATGACATTACCCGACTGATCATGCCGGAGTTGCGACATGAAGCCTTTGCGGCTGTGAGTGCCCGAATTGATTTTCACGGTGGAACGCCCCTATAAACGGATATATCTACGCTCGGCTATGAAACCGAAGGTGTCACCACGCTTTGAAGAAACACAGTTACTAGGCGGTTAATCTTGAATTTTATGCATAAAGTCCCAGGTGTAACGCGGTGAAAAACGCGTCGTCCCCCCTTCGCCCGCCCAGCGTGTTAGCCATAGCCTATGCGCCACCCCATGTGCGCGTGCGGCTGGCTTGGTTGTTGGCGCTGGACCAACGGTTATCTGATGTTTTGGGCCGTGCGAGCGAGCCAATGATTGCTCAACTTCGCCTATCGTGGTGGCGCGATGCGCTGAACGCTGCACCCGAAAAATGGCCCAAAGGAGAGCCCTTATTTGCGGAGCTAGCCGCGATCGGGGCCGACGATGTGTTAATATCAGCCAGCCTGTCGCTGGTCGACGCGTTTGAAATTTTAGCATTGTCAGCCGAATCGCAAGAACGCGCCACCGCGCAGATGCAGCGCATTTCTGCGCTATGTAAGGCTTTCTCGGATTGGATCGGAGATAGAGAACGAAACGTGGCGCACGTTGATCAAATCGCCCGCTGGTGGTTGAATCCTGAAAGCGCAATGCCGAAACCGGTGTCGCGAGTATTGCGTTCGTTATCCATTCTCGCCTTTGCTGAAAAGCTAGATGACGGAAAGTCACGGTCATCACCGTTACGGCTGAACTGGCACGCCTTGACGGGGCGATAGCCATCGCGCACAAGGTCGCTGGGGTGTCGATCAGATTTGGAGGCGGAGGTGAAACAACTTCTCGTCGGAGCAGCCGTGACGCTGCTTGCAACATCGGTCGGCCTTTGGTTTTGGCAAAGCCATGCTGGCACAGACATCGCAATCCCATTGCCGCCGCCGGAACTGCCGGTTGAGCTGACTTTGCCAGAGGCTGGACCCGATGCGCCCAAATTCGGGCTAGCGCCCCCAGAACCACCGAGCGCACCAAAGGCGAGTCGCGAAGAGCAACGTTTCAACCGCTATGACCGCAATCGCGATGAAGTGGTCTCGCGGCTTGAGATGATGTCGAGCCGGACGAAGGATTTCAAAAAGCTGGATAAAGACGGCAATAATCTGTTGAGTTTTGAAGAATGGGCGGCGGCGACGGCGACGCGTTTTGCCAAGGCCGATGGCAATGCTGACCGTCTGTTAACGCGCAAAGAGTTTGTGGTTACTCGGCCAAAACGGGTTGCAAAGCCAAGTTGCCGGTGTTGAGTTGCTGCTCCGATAGCCAGCGCGAAAGATCGGCGCGCGCGCGGTTGGTGTAAAACGCTTTGCGTTCCTTTTTATGCACTTTGCTTTCTGGCTGCGGAAAAAGGCCGAAATTTATGTTCATCGGCTGATAGCTATCCGCCTCTGCATCGCCGGTAATATGGCTCAGCAAAGCGCCAAACGCGGTCGTTACCGGGGGAGGGGTAAAATCGCGTCCAGCCAGTTCATGCGCCGACATGATCCCGGCCATCAATCCAACCGCCGCACTTTCAACATAGCCTTCACAGCCGGTAATCTGCCCTGCAAAGCGGATATGCACCAACGATTTTAAGCGCAACTGCCGATCGAGCAAAATCGGGGAGCGGATAAAGGTGTTGCGATGCAGCCCGCCAAGCCGCGCAAACTCCGCCTTTTCCAGCCCCGGGATTGTGCGGAACAATTCCACCTGTGCGGCGTGCTTCATCTTGGTTTGAAACCCGACCATGTTCCAGATCGAACCTTGCTTATTGTCCTGCCGCAACTGCACCACGGCGTGCGGCCAACGTCCAGTTTTAGGATTGTCCAATCCCACTGGCTTCATCGGCCCGAAACGTAGCGTATCGAGCCCGCGTTCAGCCATGACTTCAATCGGCATACAACCATCGAAATATGGCGTGTCTTTCTCCCATTCCTTAAACTCAGACTTTTCCGCCGCGATTAATCCAGCGTGGAATGCGAGATATTGATCCTTGTCCATCGGGCAGTTGATATAATCTTTGCCTTCACCTTTGTCCCAGCGTGACGCGTACCAGCACACGTCCATGTCGATGCTGTCATGATACACAATCGGTGCAATCGCGTCGAAAAACGCAAGGCTGGTTTCGCCCGTCGCGCCGCGAATATTCTCTGCCAGGCTCATCGCGGTCAGCGGTCCTGTCGCGACAATTGTCAGTCCAGCATCGGGCAGGGTGTCCACACGTTCGCGCACAATCTCGACTGTGCCAAGCTCCAGCAAGCGGCGTGTAACCTCGGCGGAGAACACATCGCGGTCGACGGCAAGCGCAGAACCCGCCGGAACCTTCGCGACCTCAGCCGCCGCCATTGTCAGCGAGTCCAAAGTCCGCATTTCCTGATGCAGCAAGCCCACAGCATTGCTTTCGGCATCGTCGGATCGAAAGCTGTTGGAACAGACCAACTCGGCAAGACCATCGGTTTGATGCGCCGCCGTCATATCGCCAGAACCGCGCATTTCCGACAGGCGCACTTTCAATCCGCGCCTGCCCAATTGCCAAGCGGCTTCGCTGCCTGCAAGGCCGCCGCCGATGATGTGAACGTCATATGTCATTGTGATGGCGCACTAGCAAACGGGCTTGCAGTTGCACAGGCAAAAGGCGCATGATCGGGCTATGGGATTTACGCTTAACTTGGACGTGGCAGGGGTAATTGGTCGCCCGCTGCTTTTGCCACCGCCGCGTGATGCTCATAAATATAGCAGGGGTTCGGCAATGGTGATCAGCGGTCCAGCCCTACGCACCGGCGCGTCCAGGCTGACGGCGCAGGCTGCGTTGGCCGTTGGGGCAGGGCTGGTGACGATCCTTGGGCACCGCGATGCGCTGCAAGAACATGCAGCCCATGTTACCGCGATCATGTTGCGCGAAGTCGATGAGGCGTTCTCTGCGATTGATGATCGGGTTCGCGCTTTGGCAATCGGGCCAGGCGCGGGCGTAACCGACGATTTGGTCGAAGACGTTGCCACGTTGCTGCTGCGCAAAATCCCGATTGTCCTTGATGCCGATGCGCTAACGGTGTTTGAAGCAAAGCCGGAGATGCTTTTCGCGATGTTGCACGAACACGCGGTATTGACCCCGCATGAGGGCGAATTTGTGCGATTGTTTCCCGGCATTTCGCTGGCCGATCGCGAAGAGGCTATACGGCAGGCGGCCAAAATATCTAGGGCAATTATATTGCTGAAAGGCGCCGATACGATCATTGCCGCACCCGATGGCCGAACGGCAACCAACCGTCACAACGCGCCCTGGCTAGCTACCGCGGGTTCGGGCGACGTGCTTACCGGCTTAATTTGCGGTTTGCTTGCACAAGGAAGCGCGCCATTCGATGCTGCCTGTATCGGCGCTTGGTTGCACGGGGATATTGGCGTGCGCGGCGGGCCGGGGCTGACGGCGGACGGAATGACTGCCGTTATTCCCCTTGTCTTGGCCGGATGCCTCAGCGAAAGAGAATAGGATGTCAAAGGATCTTGCCCATAAACGCCCTTGGTTGCTTGCCAGCCTTTTATTCGGGCTAACCTATCCGCTCAGCTGGCAGCTTGATCTGCCGGAATTTCTGTCAATTGCTTGGAAGATGGGCGGTGTCGGGATGCTGATCGGCTATGCGTTGCGCAAACACCGCACCGGCGAATTTTTGCTCGTTGCGGGTGTTATGGCGTTTTGGGCGTTGGGCGATGGCTTGTTGCAACTCAATATGGTGTGGGGCGCCATTGCCTTTGCGATTGGGCATGTGATCGCGATCTATTTGTTTTTGCGTCACCACAGGGTGCATCCGGTTGCTAGCCAAAAACTGCTAGCGATTGCTGTGTTTGTATTGGCTCCCGTCATCGCCTATTTCCTACCGGCAGAGCGTGCATGGGGGCTGCAAACGGCGGTCTATACCCTGTTCGTTGCGGCGATGGCGGGCACGGCATGGAACAGCAATTTTCCGCGTTACCGCGTCGGCCTAGGCGCAATGGCCTTTGTCGCCTCTGACCTGTTGATCTTTGCGCGGATGGGACCGCTGGCTGGTTCCGCTTGGGCAGACCTTGCGGTGTGGGTGCTATATTATGGCGGTGTTCTGCTGATTGCCGTCGGCGTTGTCACCACGATGGTAAAGCGCGGGCATTATTCGGCGGGGTAATAACGATAGTCTCTTCGTCAAGGTTCGGCATCGCATATTGTTGTCAAACCGCACCAGTGTTTATACAAGCGCGAACAGAAAGCATTCGACGAAGCGGGGACGACTTTCCTTCCCCCCGTCTCGTCGAGAAATTTGACTAGGGGAGCACCAAAGATGACCGATAATGAGCCAACACCAAAGGTAGACGTCACCCAAGCATGGGCCGCGTCGCAAGGGCAAAAGGGTAAGGCGACAAAGTTGCGCATCTTTGCGGGCTTGTCTTGGGTTGTTGCCATCGGCACCGAAATTGCGGGTATCGTCCTCCTGAAAAAAGGCACGTTTAACGATGGTAACCTAGCGCTGTTGATCGGCATATTGGTTGGCATCGCGGTGTTTGCGATTGCCGGCAGCCTGATGTGGAAAGCGGCGAACAAGCATGATCCCGCCAGCCGCGCCGATGGTTTCCGTTTCTTTGTGCAGAACCAGCTTGGCGCGATTATCACCGTGATTGCGTTCCTGCCTTTGCTCGCTTTGATCTTCCTTGATAAGGATATGGATCCTAAGAATAAGAAGATTGCTGGCGGCGTCGGCGTTGCTTTGGCGATGTTGGCGACCGTCATCGGCATCGATTTTAAACCGCCTTCGACTGAACAATATACCGAAGACATGAATGCCTGCGCCGCGCAGATCAAGGCGAAGGAGGCAACCACCGCCTGTTCGCCAGAGGTTGCTGAACAAGCTCAAAAGATTGCAGAAGATTCCGAAGCTGTAGCCGAGGCAACCAAGAGCGAGGCGAACCCGAACGGCATTGATACCGTTTACTGGATTGCTCCGCCAGCAGGTGCCAAAAAGTCCCCATCGGAATTGGTGTTCCATTTGTGCGATAATGTGAGCGTGCTGCGCGGGAAAACGGTGGCTAAAGGCACCGTGACCGAGGCCTATGCGCAAAACGCTAAGCGCATCACCAAGCAGCTCAAGATGGAGCAAGGGCAGTGCGGCTTTGCTGCGCCTGCTGCTGCGGCGGCGAAATAGACGCGCTTTTGATAGCGACGCAGTTTTTGCCTCAACGCACAAATAGACATCTTTGCAAAACGGGGACATGCTATTGCGCGTCCTCGGCTTTGCGGGCGGTTTAGACGGCGATGTGATTGGATAAATTGGGGGTGACGTAAACTGTAACTGCAACCCGGATTTGATGCTGCAATCTAATTGTCCCGAACCGGTAACG
>JBEBKE010000092.1:0-10070 GCA_040079555.1 Sphingorhabdus sp.
TGGCGATGCAGCCAACATTCGACCGTCGGATGGAGATTGGGAAGCGGCTGACAAGATAACAGGAAATTTTCCCGGGTTTACGCTAAATAGCTATGCAGACGGCAGCGTGTTAACGCTTTACATCGTCGACAAGGATGGAAACGTGAGGGCGTTTAATTACATGACCCCCGCAGAGCGCCAAGCGTCCGCTGGCGAGGCGGGTAACCAGTCTAATGCGGTCGGGATAGTTACTTCTGGAGGTGGTTGTTGAATATAAAATCTGTTTCTGTTATTATTTTAGATTTATCTCAATCAGTTATAAATTATTACGCCAAAAGTTTTAATGTATTAAGGAATTTGATAGATGATGATGTCTTTTTTGTTTCTACAAATATTTAATTTTACGATTTATAGCTCTTCGCACAGCATAAATAATAAGATTTCAGATGATAAAGTAATTGTTATTACTGAAAATGGCGTCGCGCGTAAACAAGATGTATCACAAAAAATATTTTGTAAAGACGTGGAGTGGCGCATCGAATGGAAGTCTGATAGTAAAGGTGCCATTTACAAAGCCAAGATTACATACGTTGACAGCAAAAAATCTGAAATTTTGCGAGATAACGAAATCGAACTCATTTCTAAGATTAAATACTTAGACGTAATTTCTGCGAGTTGTAATCCGTCTGATGATATCAGATCAACAAAATCAAACTTATTAATACTTGCGACTGATAAAGAAACCGATGAATACATACTAGGAAAACTGGTAATGGATTCTAGAACCAGAAAGGGAAAGTGGTACTTCACTCGCCGAGATTAAACGGCAAATTTTTAGATAGCATTTTCGTTCGATAAGATAAGAATAACATTGCCGTAGATTCTATTGATCAAGTCAGAAAATAATTCGTTCTGATTATCGCGCGGTCGCCCTCAGAATTTGGTGTTTTGCTTTGGGACATGTTTGTCGCCATCAACTCGTCGTACGCCAGATTTTGTGACAAGTTCAGCGTACTTGCCGATCAAGCGCGCCAAATATAACAGACTGAGAACTTTCGCATCCGTCGCGTTGATCGGGTGACAAATCGCATCCTCGCCAAATTACGACTCACATGGTTCAACCTGTCAATCGTGTTGGCGCACCATGTAAGGTGAAGGGCTGCCAATCAGCACCTGAATGGCCGGAATCCATTGCACAGCAATGGTTTTTTCGTCCACGACAAGGTTCGAAGTTGCCTGTTTTACGATTTCACGAATTTTAGCTGAATTTAGCCTGTTTTCGGAGAGATTTGCGGAATCAGCTATATTTTTCAATGATTTTAGAAGTTCGAACTTTTGTGTTTCGTCCTGCTTGCAGTGATCGATTCCAGCAGCTAATTCGCGCTCTCTAGCGGTCAGTGCTAGCACTTCACCGTTCAGTGCTGTCAATCGTTGTTCGTAGGTAGATTTGTCGACCATCTCATCGAGATAGGCATCGACAAGTTTTTGCTTGCGCTTAGCCAATGCGCCAAGGTTCATCTGACAAGCGGTCCGGTCATCACGGATCCGTGAAAGCTGCGTAGGATTGTCAATCTCGGTCATCTGTTGAAATGCGATTTGCAGTTCTCTGATCTCTGGAAGTTTGGCCATTTCAGATGCAAGCACGACTAAGATTCGATCTTCACGTATGCAGACGCGTTGGCATATTTGGCTGTGGCAACGGTAATAGATATACCCCTTCTGCGTTTCGCCGGTCAGATTTCGGTTACAACCTCGGCAAGTGATCATACGGCGGAATATGCGGTCAACGGGAATACGGGCGGGCACACGCACGCCAGCACGTCCTTCGGCGATTTCGCGGCAACGATCAAACAAAGCTTTGGTGATGAGTGGTTCATGCTTGCCAATGAAAGACTGGCCGTTGACCTTGATGAGGCCGAAATAGAAGGGGTTCGCTAAGAGCCTCCCGATTTGATTTGCGGGTAACACTGTGCCCAAACGGTTGCGAAGACCAAGGGCGGAAAAGCGCTCGGCCAATGCGGCATATGGGAAATTGCTGGTAGCGTAGGCTTCAAAAAGAGCGCGAACGAGTGGTCCTTGCACGGGGTCGATGGCTTTAAGCTGGCCTTTGCCAGTATCAAGATAGCCGGGCGGAGCGCGGAATGGATAGAAGCCTTGTTTTAAGCGGCCATACATACCTTTTTTGACCTCATCGCGTAAATTGCGGATGAAGTCAGCGGCCACCACAGCCTGAATATCCGCTGAGAGCCTACCGCCACGGGTTTGCATGTCCATGGCTTCATGGGCAAAGTGAATATCAATTCCTGCATCCATAAGTGAAGCCAACTCAGCCCAGTCGGCCAGATTTCGAGCACTGCGATCTACTTTGTGGATGATTACACCAAATGCCTGACCACGTTTGAGCCGTGTCATCATGCTTTTAAACAGGCGACGACCGGTCTTAGCGGCGGTCACTTGCTCCTCGAACCATTCGGAAATGATGAGGTTCTGTTTATCGGCGTAGCGCAATATGGCGTCGCGTTGCTCGGTCAGGGACGATCCTTTCTCTCCTTGTTTGACCGTCGAGACTCTGATGTAGGCAAAATATGTTCTCATAGTTTTGGATGTGATTGTGTCGCGGAATTAGACCCATCTCGCGATTCCGATTCTACCATTTTCTGCGGCTCTGAGTCGAATCGCGCAGTAGGCTTTCGATTGACGTTAAGCGCATCAAAAAAGACCCACAGACCATGCATAATTTCGAGTTGGCGGGCAGGGCTTTCACATAAAAAGTGCTGAGCAATATATTCGGCGATGTATGTTTCTCTGTTCATCTTCCCATTGTGAATGAATGCAACCATTCCAACACGAAGGCAGATTGTCACACATCAAGCTTCAAACTGTTAATATAAATGAAGAGTCTCGAACCTTGGGGAGTACCCCTACTCGCTACGCTTCCAAAAAAGGTCGGCCGCCGTGCCGCACAAAATCTGGATGCGAGTTTGAAGTGTTAAGGCTATGATGAACGCATCGGCATTTTGCAGGAGTGTTTTTCAATTTCTCCTGCATGTGATCTGTGACGTTTTGCCTTCGTGTGTGCATCTTTGATGTTTGCGACACTATGAAAACGCGAAGCCGCTAACAGCTTCGCGCCCTCAATTATGAAAGAACCATATCACACGACACTACGCCATATGAGGCGGAGTGCCGGACTTACACAAGACGATGTGGCGCGTATCCTTGGAGTAGGCGGACGCAGCTATGTCGCAATGTTAGAGTCTGGGGACAGAGTTCCTCATGTGCGGGACACCGTGCTTCTGTCGATGCTGTTTGGCACGATGGAAGCAGACTTGTTCCCGCACCTGTATTTAACCACCAAAAGCCAGTTCCAGTCAAATGCCCGCAAGGTCATTGAAGCTGCTGTGGCTGAAGGTGAAGCAAGCGACAGTGAGCGCGTCCGGTATCTTCGGCACGTGCTGACATCGGTCGAATTAGACGGGAATGTGCAGCCAGCAGATATATGAAGGGCGATAACCCGCGCCGCGTTCTGGCGCTGCACGTCACCACTCGCGGTTTTGCCTTCTGCCTCTTTGATGGCCCAGGACAATTATATGATTGGGGCATCAAGCACGTCGCTCGGGGCAACAAGAACAAGGAATCGCTGGCCGCTATCGAGCATCTGATTGTTCGCTATGATCCCCACGCTATCGCTATCGAAGACGTAACCGAGGCTGGCAGCAAGCGTGTGTCGCGGGTGCGTAATCTATATCGCGATATTGAGAAACTGGCTGATCGGGCTTCAATTGAAACATACGCATATCCGTGGCAGATTGTGTTTTCAGTTTTCAAAGAAGGCAAGCCAAAGACCCGGTATGACATTGCACAAATGATTTCCGTCATCCTACCAGCAATTGCTAAAAGGCTGCCGCCAAAACGAAAAGCATGGCTCCCAATGGACCCGCGCCAAGCCCTCTTTGATACTGCTGCACTTGGCATCACCTTCTACGGCGTCAATGACGACTAACAAAAGCACCCGCGCTATGCGCGGGTGCTTTTGTTAGTCGTGATGGCGGTCACGCCTAACTTCAATTTCAAACTGCTAGGAATTGCATGGAATGCAAATACGGGGAGAGTTTACGTGGAGCTGTTACTTTCAAAATCACAAGAAAAGGGCCTGATGGGCTTAGGGGCAGTATCGTTCATACTTGATGTCAAAACCAAGCTCACGCCTGAAGAGACTGAACTGGTCAAACGCTATAAGATGGGTGATATTCTGATTTATGAGAAACTACCTGTCTCTGAAATGGCCAAGGTCACAGGTGGCTTAGCAAGTGGACTTTTGGCGGTCGCCAGCAAAGTCTTGAAACTGCAATTCAAGGTCAATGATTTGGTCAACGGTCGCACCGTCAAATGCAAAGATATTGGCGAGATGATTTCGGCACACGAGCAAATCGAAGGCGCGGCAGAAAATTTCTACAGTTTGTTGATGGCTGCCAAAAACTTTGAGGGCGATGAGGTTATCACGTATCCGCGTCCGTAAGCGTGGCGTGGTTCGGCGGTCAATCCAAAGATGAAAAAGAAACCGCTCGGCTATTAGCGCAAGCCAAGCGGTTGAAAGCTGTATCAAGATTTCAATCACATGACGATGTGCGTGACTGGATCATCGATCTGTTGGTTGAGGTCTGCGATGAAGGCGATCTCTGCCTATTGGCGCTGGTCGCACAACCTCTCGGCGACATAGTCTGGCGACTACTGGAACGCGAAGCCTTCCTGTTTGATGATACCAATATTGACGGGCAAACCGACACGCTCAAAGAAGGAGTAAAGCTGCGAGAACAGCTGCGTGGCGTTGTCACCATTCTTAGCCGAGAGGATCATTACCTCGCCTTGTGGCGTCACGCCATGAAAGCCTTGCTCGTCGGCATAGTCGAAACTTTGCCGGTCAACGCTCTTTCTGATCCTGAGCCTGATGGCACTGTGCCGGATATGCCTGTGCTGCACCCTACCACCCCGCTTTATGAGATGGTCGATGGACTACCGTTGATCCTGACTAAAATTATGGGAACGCTGTGCGCTCCTGATTTGCAGGAAGCGGGACTGTTCCAAATATTCGGCGTTTCGGTAGATCGCAGGCTTTGCTTGGCGTCTGGCATACCGTGGAAGGAGCGCCTTAGCAGCAAGCGAAAGGCGCTTCTCCCGATTGACCGGCCCGAGATGGCGCTCGGTGAATTGAACAGCCTCTACACCGACGAAACGCTGTTTGAAGGCTTCTTCGCCCTTCCAGTGCCGATTCCCATTCCATCTGAAATACGCTTTGAACATACGCATATTGTTGGCGGGACGGGTCACGGCAAAACCCAGCTCCTGCAATACCTCATCATGGATGATCTGCACCGTGCACTAGACTCCGAACTTAGCTTGGTGGTGATCGATCCTGACGGGACGCTCATCAAAACCATATCGCAGACTGACTATTTCGGAGAATATCTGCTTGGCGAACGCGCCATTTTCATCGACCCAACCGATGTCGATCATCCGGTCGGACTTAACCTGTTTGATGTCTCGCATCTGGAAGGTGCTGATGCTAGAATAAGGGAAACGATTGAAAACAACACCATCGAGCTATTCGAGTATTTTTTCGATGCTCTGATTGGCTCGGAGTTGACCGGCAAACAAACCACTCTGTTCCGCTATCTCGGCTTACTGCTGATGCAGATATCGGGTGGCAACATCCACACCCTGCGTGAACTGATGGAGGACGGTCGGCAATTCAAACCGTATATGGAAAAGCTGCAAGGGTCGGCTCGGACGTTTTTCGAGCAGCGGTTTTTCGCCAAAGATTTGCAAGCCACCAAAACACAAGTTCTCTCGCGGTTGTGGGGTGTCCTTTCCAACCGCTCACTGGATCGTATTTTCTCAGCCAAGCGCAATTCGATCAATTTCGACGCCGCGCTCCAATCTGGCAAAATCATCTTCATCCATACCAGTAAGGAATATCTGGGTGAGGAAGGCTCGCACATATTTGCACGGCTGATGGTGGCGCTCTTGGGCCAAGCCTTGATCCGCCGCGCTGCTGTTACGCCTGACCAGCGAAACCCGACATATATCTATATCGACGAAGCCGAGGGTGTGGTCGATCAAACGCTCGTCCGGCTACTGGCTCAAGCCCGCAAATACAAAGGCGCTATCACCATCGCTCACCAGCACCTCGATCAACTGTCAGCGGGTGCTAGGGCTGGCATATTGGCTAACACTTCGATCAAGTTGGCGGGTGGCGTTTCCGCCAAAGATGCCACCGCTCTGGCTCCCGAGTTTCGCACGAAACCGGATTTCATCTTGTCACAAAAGAAGGAGGCAGGCAGCTCACATTTTGCACTGTTCGCAAAAAACATCACACCGCAGGCAATGACTTTTGAGGTTCCGCTTGGGTATGCTGAAAGCTGCGAGCGACTGAGTGCGGATGATTATGCAAACCTGTTGACGCACTCGCGGGAAGCATACGGGCAGTCAAATGACGCTGCGCCGTTGCCTGCTGAGACCGAGCCAGTGCCAACTCTGCCACAGCCCGAACCCTACTCTGCGCGTCCAGCCCTGCAAGCTGACCCCGTCACACCGACGCCTGCCGAATCTGCGCCCGTGCCTGCATACCGCAAAGAAGGCGGTGGCGGTGCGCGACACCAAACGATCTGTCAGACGATAAAAGAGCTAGGTGAAGCAGCAGGGTTCCGTGCTGCGATTGAGGAAACCATACTGGATGGCGAAGGGCGGATTGATGTTATCCTGCGGCAAGGCGAACGTGCCATCGCCTTTGAGGTCAGTGTTACGACATCAAAAGAGCATGAATTGCTGAATGTGCAAAAGTGCCTTCGGGCGGGGTTCAGCGAGGTTGTGATGGTTGCAAACTTGCCGCGCCACCTTGTTGCGCTTGAACGGTTCGTCGGTAATTCGCTCGGTGAAAGCGAAAAAGACAAGGTGCGCTTTGTGTTGGCCGACGATCTCGCGAGGATGTTCGCTGATCGCGTTCCAACCGAAGCTACAGAAAAGATCGTGAAAGGCTGGCGGGTCAAATCCACGATCAACAAAAGCGCCGTAGCCCGTTATCTCGGTGCTTTGAACCAGCTACCTTGATCATCTTGGGTTCGCGATTGGTTATTGCTACGATCTTGCCTGACGCTTGATGGATGGATGCAGGCGAAATTTGCACTGCTTTTTATTTCCCTCTAGCTTCTGACAAAATGATAAATTCATGATATAATGATATTTAGTTCCAGCTCTTTGAGTGCCATTAAAGCTTGACTTTGCATTTGAGGGTATATATTTACTACTCAAATAAGCAGAGGAAGGTAGACTATGTCGCGTCCATCCATAATTGAGCAAACCGCTCGCAGGCATCGCCTAACCGGTCAGGATTATCTGACCTCGTTGGTTGTTGATCCTAAAGGACAATGGGAGATTGTAGCAAGTAAGCTTGACCACAACAGCAAGTTGGAAATCGAGGAGCGCATCATCGGTAACACTCCGCACGCGATCATATCGTCAACAATAGCTGAACTTCAAGAACGCTATGACAATCAATATCAGGACGTGCGCGGTAAAGAGGCAGAGCATGTGGCGCTGACTATACGCCATTTGTCCTGCATTCTTCATATCGGGGCGGCCCGCATTCTGGATTGCCTTGCCGATGACCACATCGCCCAGAAAATCGCAGAAGAAATTACAAGCTCGTGTGAGCGAGTTCGTTCTGGGCTTGGCTTAGCAAGCGAGCTTTCACTGATCGCTCAATCTATCCAAAACCTAGGGTGCGGGCGCGTTATTCGCGCCGCATAATTTGATGGAAAATCCAACAATTGCTCGTCAACCGGAGTGCGTAACGCGCTCCGGTTGACGACGGCATTTCTGAAAACGTGTATTTTTGTAACAAATGAAAGGTCCTTAACAATGTCAACCGTTATCCCCTTGTTTGACGAAGCGCAGGCTTCCGAACAACGCAGCGTCATCGCCTCGGCCCGCCGTGAATATGGCTTGTCAGTTGCTCAAGGCGCACGTGCGCTGAACGTATCTCCGGCAACGCTTGAAAGGATGGAAGCTTCCTCCACATATACAATCGACGAAGACGATGTGCGCCGTAAGTTCGAGGTCTTCATCGTCACTGAGGGAGGCGATGCTGGCAAGAATCTTCTTTTTCGCACCTATCCATTGCGCGTTGCTCGTGAGTTATTGAAACTACCAATTCCGCAAATGGCTGCCCGTTATGGCTATGCATCCTCAACATGGAGAAAAATTGAAGCAAATGCGCGTTTGATCGACACTGACAAATTGCGCCAAATCGAACACGATGTCCGTGACGAATTCGCCCAGACATGTGCACTGTCGCTCTGATCGCATCGGTGCTCAAAAACCAAAATATATAAGCCGGGTCAATTTGATTGACCCGGCATTTTTATGTCAAACAGCGATCCTTATGAGTTTGGGTAGCTTGTTTGCGCGGCATCGCTTCACTGCTAGCTGGGGCTTGCTCCTTGTCAGAATCCTTACTCATAAGTCTCGTCTTAACAGCCCACCGTATCTCAACGCCTTCCCGTTCCCTGATACGCTCCAATGCTTCTGCTGCATTGCAAATGTGCGAAACTCGCACCCCAATCGGCAAGCCCATGCCGTATCGCAAATAACCCACTTAACCATCCGATTAAAAAGCTAGCGCGGGGGATGGGAGCGGTCAACTGATTGCGCGGATCGCGGTTTCCATGTCTGCTGCGGCTTTGTCGTAAACGCGGGCGCGCAGACCATCGACCAACGGTTGCGCGGTGCGGCTGGGGTTGCCGCCGGCAAAAGGTGGGGCAGGGTCATATTCCAGCGCGAGTTGGATCGTGCGCGCTACATCTTCGCCTTGCGCCATTGCAATCAGCTCCAGCGCGAAATCGATGCCAGAGGTTACGCCGCCTGCGGTTACCAAATTGCCGTCACGAACGACGCGGGCGGCTTCATGTGTCGCGCCAAACAGCGGTAACAATTGGGTATAGGCCCAGTGCGTCGTCGCACGCTTGCCTTGCAGCAATCCGCCAGCACCGAGGATGAATGCACCGGTGCACACGCTGGTGATCCATGTTGCGGATTTGGCTTGCGCTCGCACAAAATCGACAATCGCTGCATCGCCAATTGCTTCGCGTACACCATGCCCGCCGGGAACGCAGATGATGTCTGCATCTGGGCAGTCAGAAAAGCTGGTGGTCGGCAGGATTGAGAACCCGCAATCGGTGGTAACGGCTGTGCCGTCTTTCGATACTACATGTGTTATTGCGCCGGGAAGGCGGGACAAAAACTGCACCGGCCCCGAAAAATCGAGTTGAGTGACATTGTCGAACAGGACGAAAACGATGTTCATTGCCGATTGCTTATCCGATAATCTCCACAGCCAACGCCGTGGCTTCGCCGCCGCCGATGCAAAGGCTCGCGACTCCGCGCTTTAACCCTTTGTGTTGCAACGCGCCGATCAATGTCGTGATGATCCGCGCGCCTGATGCACCGATAGGATGACCCAATGCTGTCGCGCCGCCGTGTATGTTGATTTTGTCATGTGGAATGCCCAGATCGCGCATCGCGAACATCGCGACACAAGCAAAGGCTTCGTTGACTTCAAACAGGTCCACATCCGCGATATCCCAGCCTGCCTTGGCAAGGCATTTGGTGATTGCGCCGACAGGGGCGATGGTGAAATCCTTGGGCGCTTGTGCATGCGCCGCGCTGGCCACAATGCGCGCAACGGGCGTCTGGCCATTGGCTGCAGCTGTTGAGGCGCGAGATAAAACCAACGCGGCGGCCCCATCGGATATTGAGGAGCTTGTTGCTGCGGTAATTGTGCCGTCCTTGGCAAAGGCGGGTTTCAGCGTTGGGATTTTATCAGGGCGGCCTTTGCCGGGGGCTTCATCAGTATCGACCACGCTCTCGCCTGCACGGCTGACAACAGTAACGGGTGCAATTTCGGCTTTGAACGCGCCGGATGCGATGGCCGCTTGCGCGCGACGCAGCGATTCAATCGAATAATCATCCTGCTGCTCGCGAGTCAGCTGATAGTCATTGGCGGTATCTTGCGCAAATGTCCCCATCGCGCGCCC
>JBEBKE010000093.1:0-10055 GCA_040079555.1 Sphingorhabdus sp.
TGCGGTCACGCCGTATCATTTTGACCCCGAACACAATATCCTGCTGCAATTGCGCGGCACGAAAACGATGGTGCAATTCCCCGCAGGCGATCCCTTTTTCGCCCCTGATGAAACGCATGAAGGCTATCACACCGGCGGGCCGCGTAACCTTGTTTGGCGCGATGAATTGGCGGCGGGTGGCACCGACTGGGCGCTTTCGCCGGGCGACGCATTGTTCGTCCCTGTCATGGCCCCGCACCATGTGAAAAACGGGCCAGCACCGTCGATATCACTGTCGATAACCTGGCGCAGCGATTGGAGCTTTGCAGAGGCTGATGCCCGCGCGTTTAACAGCGTACTGCGCAAAATCGGGTTGCCGCCCAAGGCACCGGGCCGTTTTCCAGCGCAAAACAGTGTCAAAGCGGCGGCGTGGCGCGTGATGCGAAAATTGGGAATTAGCGGCTAAGCGCGTCGCGGCTCCACAACCCATCCCGTCCGGCAGGCGGTGGTTTGTTCGCCACCGCCTGATTAAATGCCCGTGCAACCCAGCGCAGTTTTTCACGCTTGCTGGTATAAATCCGCTGATCCCACGCATCGACGCCCGCCGCCCGGACTTTGCGCGCGATGTCGCCGTAAATCCCTGCCGCTGATAATACCGCCCAGCGAGCACGGAAAGGCAAGCGCGACGCCCCCACCCGTGCCGACGCTTCATATTGCCCTGCCTCGTCCGCCAGCCAGCGGCCCATCAGCGCCAATTGCCGCCGGTTGTGCGGACGCATGATTTCGCCCGGACCGATGTCGAGCAAAGACTGCCAATCATCGGGCAGGTAACAGCGTCCGGCGGCATCATCCTCTGATATATCGCGCGCGATGTTTGCCAGTTGAAACGCAAGGCCAAGGTCACAGGCGCGGTCAAGCGTATCGGCATCCGACGATGGTACGCCCATGACCTGCGCCATCATCACGCCGACAGCGCCAGCAACATGATAGCAATATCGGTATAAATCGCCTTCGCTGCGCGGATGCCATTCGGCGGCATCGAGCGCGAAACCCTCAATCACATCATCCGCCATTTGGGGGGTTAAGCCACATTCGCGCGCCACAACACCCAAGGCATCAAAGGCCGGATCGCCAGTGGCCCCGCCCGCAAAGGCCTTGGCCGTCAAATCACGGACAATCTGCAAACGAACCAGCGGATCATCAACCACCGCCATCGCCCCGCCATGATCCTGCCCATCGGCCAGATCGTCACATTTGCGGCACCACGCATAGAGAAGCCAAACCCTCTCGCGCGTTTGGCGGTCGAATAGCTTGCTCGCAAAGGCGAAAGACTTTGAACCGCGAGCGATGCTGTCGCGGGCATAGGCGACGAGTGCCGCCCGCTCGCTCACAAATCTTCAGCCTTCATCTGGAATATACTTTTGTGGGGAACATAGGCCGCCATTTTCGCCAGCAGCCCATCCAGCGCATCATCAACCACCATGATCCCGGCATGTTGTTCGCGGATGAAACCGACCGATATCATATGCTGGTTGAACTCGATCAACTTATCGAAAAATCCCGCCACGTTCAGCACGCCCACTGGCATTTCATGATAGCCCAATTGCGCCCAGCTGATCGCTTCCCACAATTCGTCCATCGTGCCAACGCCGCCGGGTATCGTGACAAAGCCATCGGACAGATCGGTGAACATGCGTTTGCGTTCGTGCATGCCGGGGACGACGTGCAGTTCGGTACAGCCTTTGTGCGCGACTTCGCTGCCCACCAATGCTTCGGGGATCACGCCGATGACTTCGCCGCCCGCCGCGAGCGCCGCGTCGGCCACCGCGCCCATCAGGCCAAGCCTGCCGCCGCCATAAACAACGCCGATGCCGCGCTGTGCCAATCCAGCGCCCACGGCGCGCGCAGTTTCGAGATAGATAGGATCAGAGGGGGTCGCCGATCCGCAATACACAGCCAGACGTTTCAAGCAGCCAAATCCTCCAACATCAACTTTGCCGTGGCCTTGGCGCTGCCAACGACCCCGGGAATTCCAGCCCCCGGATGCGTGCCTGCGCCGACAAAGTAAAGGTTGGAAATTACGTCGTCGCGGTTGTGCGCGCGAAACCAAGCCGATTGCCACAGCACCGGCTCCAGCGAAAAGGCGCTGCCCAGATGCGCGTTCAGGTCGCGGCCGAAATCGGTCGGCGCATAATGGAAGCTGGTGGCAAGGTTCGCTTTCAGCCCCGGCATCACGCGGCGTTCGACCTCGTCCAAAATTGCAGCCTCAAACTGATCGCCAAAGCCGCCGTCCCAATCGACATTGGTTTTGCCGAGATGCGCGACAGGAGCGAGAACGTAGAAAGTCGAATATCCCTCTGGCGCCATTTTTGGATCGGTCGCGGTCGGATGGTGCAGATACAGCGAGAAATCCTCTGGCACTGTCCCGGTTTTATAGATGTCGTCGAGCAAGCCTTTGTAGCGCGGGCCGAACAAGATGCTGTGGTGAGCGATGTCGGGATAATGCCCCTTCACACCGAAATGCACGACGAACAAGGATGGTGACCAGCGTTTGCGTTTTAACGCTTTTGCAGCTTTGCCGCCGCGCGGATGGTCTTTCAACAACGCCGCATAATTGTGCATCATATCGCCGTTGCTGGCGACGGCATCGGCAGTCCCCTGCCAACCCGATTTGGTAACAACGCCGGTCACGCGGTCGCCCGTTGTGGTGATGCGCTCAACCGGATCGTTCAGCCGCAACAAGCCGCCCAATCGTTCAAACAACGCCACCATGCCCGCGACCAATCGGTTAGTGCCGCCGCGCGCAAACCAGACGCCGCCGTCTTTTTCGATGGTGTGGATTAACGCATAGATCGCGCTTGTGTTCATCGGATTGCCGCCAACCAGCAGGGTGTGAAACGACAAAGCCTGCCGCAGCTTCTCATCCTTCACATAGGAAGAAACAATCGAGTAAACCGAGCGCCACGCCTGATATTTCATCAAGGCCGGCGCCGCTTTAATCATCGAGGCGAAATCGAGGAATGCGGCGGAGCCGAGCTTCACATAGCCCTCTTCATAGACGCCTTTGGAATAGTCCAAAAAGCGTTCATAGCCCGCGACATCAGCGGGGTTTAGCTTTGCGATTTCGGCATTCAGCGCATCATGGTCGTTGGAATAATCAAAATTCGTGCCATCGGGCCAGTTGAGCCTGTAAAAGGGCGACACCGGATCGAGCGTCACATCGGCGGCCATCTCGCTGTCGGACAACTCCCACAATTCCTGCAAACAGGGCGGATCGGTGATAACCGTTGGTCCTGCGTCGAAGACAAAGCCTTGCCGTTCCCAATAATAGCCGCGCCCGCCGGGCTTGTCGCGTGCCTCGACCATAGTCGTTGCCACGCCCGCTGATTGCAGACGGATTGCAAGCGCCAGCCCGCCAAAGCCTGCGCCAATGATAATTGCTGACTTCATGCTGTGCCTTTGACTCTGACTTTCTTACGCGGACGCAAAGCCTTTATGGCTCGGCCGACCGGAACTGGCGGTTTTCCGGAAAGTATCCGAGCCTTATCGCCACCCGTGCTCTGCCCAGCATAGAAGCGTTCGATCAATCCGGGTTTAAGTCTGTAGAACCGTTCAAAGATTTTAAAGCGCTGACCATTTTCAGAGGCGCGGAACAGCATACGGTTGAGCATACGGTAGTATTTGCCGTTGCTCCACAACGCCTCGGCGCGTTGTTTCAACAGCATGTTGAGCTTGTCGCCGTCGAAATCGGGCAGGGCCGCCACATAGGCCGCCAGCCGCACAGCCTCTGGCAATGAATAGCTGGTGATCGGGTGAAAAAACGCGCCGCGCGCGCCCGCCTTGGCGGTCCGCCCACTGCCGCTTGCCCAATAATCATCAAGGTCGCCGCCCATCACCACGGGCAACACACCATTTTCTTCGCGCAACACGCGTTCGACTTGCCAGCCTTTGCTGTCGGCATATTCGGCGATCCGTTGCCGCAAGCGGCGCGGGTCATGGTCTGGACGGTCGCTATAATAAGTGTCCTCAACAAAAACTTTATCGAGACCAAAGGGCAGCACATAGACAAAGCGATAGCCGTCATGCTGATCGACCGTTGCGTCCATGACAATCGGCCGCGTCAGATTATGCGGCTCGGACAATTGCATCAGCTGCCCGGTAAATTTCTGCCATCCGCAATCAAGATGATGCAGGTCGCCAGGGCCGCGCGCGTCAATCACGCCGCCCGCATTGATCCGTTGAGCGCCCTCCAAAACCACAAGACGTGGCGATACAGCTTTCACTTCTTTGCCAGTGATAAGCGACGCAGCGGGCAGCGTGTTTTTCAATAACCAGTCGAGCCGTTCGGATTCGACTGTGTAGTAAATGTTATCCAATGTGCGCGAATGTTCGGGAAAGTGCACGTCGTAACCTGACCAGCCATAGGTCACGAGCGGCGCGGTTAACCAGCGGTGCTCAGCCGCAACGTCGCTGGCGAAATAGCTCCAGATATGGTTGCCGCCGAAGTGTTTTTCCTGCTCAATCAGGACGATTTTCAACTCAGGCCGTTGCCGCGCCACCGCAAGCGCGATCAAGCCACCCGCAAGCCCACCGCCGACAATGGCAAGGTCACATTTAATATGTTCGGGGACGGCATGGGACATCGTCAATCCCTAGGCGCGCAATCGGACTTGGGAAAGCGAAAGCACACAAAAGCCTGTGGAGATTCGGCGGAATTCGGCCATTATGGTGGACTTATCCCGCGTTGCTGGCTAAATTTCGATAATGAACCGACGATCCGCCCGTTTTTTGACTGTATTGCTCACCCTTTCGTTTGGTATGTTGTCCGCGCCGAACCACGCCTTAGCAATGCAGGCGGAGCCAACGCTCGCGGCGGAAAGCTGCATTGCGTACCGCGAAGATAATGAGGGCGGATACCGGCTTTCCAACGCCTGCGACTATGCCGTCGACATCGCGTTTTGCAGCCAACCGAAAAACGATCCCGGCCTGTGTGTCCGCACGCAAAGCTGGACCCGCGAGACGTTAAGACCCAACACCGAGGGCGTACAAAAAGTCTGGCCCGAACAAGCGCTAGATCTGTTCGCCTGTCGTACGCCCGGCAAAGTCGAAATCCTGCCATCCGGCATGGCGCGGTGCAGCCAGCCGCCGGCGCAGCCCGTAATGCCATGGCTGGTATCAGCATCGCTTAAAAATCCCGGCTCGGTGATCGTTGATACCGACTACCCAGCGCGCGACCACGACAAAGAGGGTACGACGCGCTTTGAACTGATCGTTGGGGCAGATGGTAAGCCTGTGTCATGCACAACGACAGCATCATCGGGGCACGATGTGCTGGATAATACCACGTGCAACGCCTTTGTTAAACGCGCGCGGTTCAGCCCGGCCAAGGACGAAGCAGGCAACCCCACCACCGGACGTTATAAAGGCAGCGTCACTTGGAAAGCGCCATAAAGAACAGGCCGGGGCGTTAGCCCCGGCCTGCCTTGGACCGACTGCGGAAGACTGATCAAGCAATCAGCCCGAAGTTTTTTAGAATTCGCCAGCAACGCCGACGCGGGCACCGATGTCTTTGTTGCCTGCATAGGATATGCCGCCGGTTACGGCGAATGGCTGATCCCCATTGGTACGAACCGCAACGGACAGGCCCATGGCCTGTTCACTGCGATAGTTTGACACGTTGAACGCATAGCTAATGCCACCGGGAGTCGATGGCATCGGTGCAGCGGTCAAAGCAAGCGCTGTTGCTGTACCGCGCCGTGCCTGACGGCGGTCACTATCGGTTAACGCGAACAACGCTGCAATTTGCGTCGAGTGCGTTGCAGTCAGCGTCTGCAACGAAGCAATCTGCGTGCCTTGGATAGCATTCAGCGCTTCGATGTTTGTCAGTCGCGTATCTTGCGTTGCGTTCAACACCTGGATCGCGGCGATCTGTGTCGCCTGCGTCGCGTTGACCGCAATCGCCGCATTGGCGTTGATCAAAGCCGTATTGGCGGTGCCTTGAGCAGTTGCAGCATTCGCCAAGGCGGTATTCGCTGTGCCTTGGGCGGTCGCAGCATCGGCGAGCGCAGTATTCGCAGTCGCCTGAGCCGCCGCAGCCGAGCCAGCAACACCCGCAACTGCTGTGTTCAGCTGGTTTACATTGACCGCATCGGTCCCTGCTGTGCCCGTTGCGACATTGACAATCCGGCGTTCGCTGCCGACGTTGCCGACCGAAACGGTGTTCGCTTGGTTCGCAACTGATCCGCCGCCAATCGCAACCGAACCCGCGCCCGTGGCAACCGCGCCTGTGCCGAACGCACTGCTGTTTGCACCAGAGGCACTGGAACCGTTACCAATCGCCGTTGCGCCAGCTGCGGTGCTCGAAGAGTTGGCGCCCAATGCGGTTGAGAAATTGGCTGTGGCGCTGGCTTGGTTACCAATCGCGATCCCACTGCCAGAACTAATCCCGACATTTGCACCATTACCAATTGCCACGCCATTGCTGCCTGCAACTAATGTGAACTGGCCAAGCGCCGTTCCATTAACACCGGAGACATTGCTGTCGGCACCGATGGCTGTACCGCCAGTCGCATTGGTTTCAGCACGGCCGCCAACGGCAGTCTGGTTGAAACCAGCGCTGACAGGAGCGCCGGGTGTGTTGAAGGCAAATCCGGTTCCGGCGCGCGCCGTCGAACCGATGGCAACAGTGTTCGCGCCCACCGCGACCGCATTACCGCCGATTGCGGTGGCTGCGTTGATGCCAACATTGGGCTGGCTCGACACGCCGCTGAAGCGCGCCTGTGCGCTGTTGCCAATCGCAACCGCATTATCCTGCGCGAAAGTGTTGTAGCCCATAGCAACCGATGCGAAAATCGGGTTAGCAGGCCCAGGACCGGTTGCGGTCGCACCGTTACCGATTGCCACGCCGCCAGCCTGAGGGGCGGTCGCGCCGTTGCCGCACGCCAATGCACCATCAGTGCCGGTCGCCGTCGCGCCAGAGTTAGCGTCCGCCGCATTGTTGCCGGCATCGGTGCCGTCAAGGTCGCAGGTATTCTGCGCCATGGCGGGCGTCGCAAAAAGGACCATCGAAGCGGCAACAGCCGTTGCGATAGAACCGGTCGTCAAAAGTAGCTTAAATTCCATTTTCAGTCTCCCTCGTTGAAAAAACGCAACGTCAACGAAGATGACCGACACAGTGCACCCCCACGCGAACGCTGCGTAAGTGATGCGACCACTTTTTTGCCCAGTTGATCCGGACACCGAACGAATCGTCTCCGACTCGTTCTTATTGTGGTTTACATTATGTTACCGAATATCGCAATGATTGGATAAATCCGCCATCGTCGCTTTCTTCGCGGCACTCCGCACAATGATTGCGCGAATGCTCACGGCGCACTAAGCGCTGCGTAATGCTCGCCATGTTGATCTCTGCCATCGCCATGACTTTGATCGTTGGCCTGCGCTATCTTGTCACCAGTGGCTTTTTCGCTTGGCTGACGCAAAAAGTGCGGCCTAGCCTGTATGCAAATTTGAAACCGCAAATCCGCCGCGAAATCCTATGGTCGCTGGCATCCGCTGCGATCTATGGCGTTCCCGCAGGCATCGTCGCTTGGGGATGGGACACGCAGGGCTGGACAGCTATTTACCGCGATGTAGGGGATTATCCGCTCTGGTATCTGCCTTTGTCAGTATTCCTATATCTCGCCGCGCACGACACGTGGTTTTACTGGACGCACCGATTAATGCACCGCCCGTGGTGGTTCAAAACAGCGCACGCCGTTCACCATGAAAGCCGCCCGCCGACCGCTTGGGCCGCGATGAGCTTTCACCCATGGGAGGCGTTGACTGGCGCGTTGGTGATACCTGCATTGGTGTTCATCATCCCCATCCATATCGCCGCATTGGGCAGCGTGCTCGGCATCATGACCCTGATGGGGATCACCAATCATATTGGGTGGGAACTATTCCCGCGTGCGGTTGTTCATGGTCCATTGGGGAAATGGCTGATAACAGCGACGCATCATCAAAAACATCACGATGCTTATAGGGGGAATTATGGGCTCTACTTCCGGTTTTGGGACCGCATTTGCGGCACCGATCTTGGCCTTGGCAGCTTTAGCGGGGGGCGTGGCAGCAACAGCGGCGGATAACGCCTCGCTCGACGTCACCGTCACTGGCCTGCGCAATAAAAAGGGCAGTATTTCGGTGTGCCTGACTGCAAACAGCAAAGCCTTTCCCAATTGCACCAAAGACAGCAAATCATTGAAACGCACTGTGAAGGCTAACGCTGGCGGCGTGATAAGCTTTGCCGATGTTGCGCCGGGGACTTATGCGTTGTCGTTAATCCACGACGAAAACGGCAATGGAAAGCTGGACACGTCGCTTGCCATCCCCAGCGAAGGATTTGGCTTTTCGCGCAACCCAAAAATCACCTTTGGCCCGCCGAGTTTCAAGGCAGCGGCGTTTGCGCTGGTGGGTGCAGGGAAACAGACGGTGAAGATGAAATATATGTTTTGATGGGGGGCTAACCAACCCGCACCCGCTTCTCCCTGCTCGTCGCCCCGCTGACCAAAACCACATCGCGCACCGGCACGCCGAGCAAGCTTGCCACTTGCGCTAGCACAGCTTTGGTCGCTTTGCCGTCCTCTGGCGCGGTGCGGGTCCAGAGTTTCAGCGCGCCGTTTTCGATTGCGGCACGCTCTACCTTTGCGCCGGGCACGACGCGGATTGCGAGTTCGCGTTTGGCGTTGAGCAGGGCACGGATTTCTGGAACTGTCGGGTTCACCATGCTGGACAGTTTGGCGCAAGCCGCCTATCCTTGCAACATCCCCGGGGAGTCATGTGACTGAGAGGTGGGCGTGACGCCCCACGACCCGCTGAACCTGATCCCGTTGATGCGGGCGGAGGGAGGGAGCGGTTTCACCTGATGCCGCCCTTACTCCGAATTTATTGGAGTGAGTTACATGGCAGACGTTGATTTGATTAGAGATCTGACTTCCAAGGGAAGTCAGGGGCCCACCAAAACCGAAATCGGCGTCACCACTGGCGCGATCCGTGGCAGCAAGAAAATCCACGTTGCAACGCAAACCGGCAGCGGGATTAAAGTCGCCATGCGCGAGATTTATCTCGACCCCAGCTGCGACGATGCCCCTGTGCGCGTATATGACAGTAGCGGCCCGTACACCGACGACAATGTCCTGATCGACATCAGCAAAGGCCTTGCCGAAATCCGCGCCCCATGGATTCGCGCACGCGGCGATGTTGAGGAAATCACGCAACGCGAAGTCCGCCCAGAAGATAATGGCCAACTCGGCCCCGACCGCAGCGGCGGCGTTGCGCCATTCCCCAATGTCCGCAAGCAAGTGCTCCGCGCCAAGCCCGGCATGAACGTCAGCCAGATGCACTACGCTCGCAAAGGCATCATCACTCCCGAAATGGAATATGTGGCGGAGCGCGAGAACCTAGGCCGCGAACGCCTTGCCAGCTACATCCGCGACGGCGAAAGCTTTGGCGCGGAAATCCCCGACTACGTCACGCCTGAGTTTGTGCGCGATGAAATCGCACGCGGCCGCGCGATCATCCCCAACAATATCAACCACCCCGAGAGCGAACCGATGGCCATCGGCCGCAACTTCCTTGTTAAGATCAACGCCAATATCGGCAACAGCGCGGTCGCGTCCGACGTTGCCACCGAAGTCGACAAGATGGTCTGGTCGATCCGCTGGGGCGCGGACACCGTCATGGACCTGTCCACCGGCCGCAACATCCACGACACGCGCGAATGGATCATCCGCAACAGCCCCGTCCCCATCGGCACCGTGCCGATCTATCAGGCGCTGGAAAAGGTCGGCGGCGTGGCCGAAGACCTGACCTGGGAAATCTTCCGCGATACCCTCATCGAACAAGCCGAACAGGGCGTCGATTATTTCACCATCCATGCGGGCGTCCGCCTGCCATACGTCCCGCTCGCCGCCAAGCGCGTGACGGGCATCGTGTCGCGCGGCGGCAGCATCATGGCGAAATGGTGCCTCGCGCATCACAAGGAAAGCTTCCTCTACGACCATTTCGACGACATCACCGAAATCATGAAGGCCTAT
>JBEBKE010000094.1:0-9901 GCA_040079555.1 Sphingorhabdus sp.
ACTGCTCGGGCTCATCTTTGTATTGTCCGGGCTAGCGTTCAAGATTAGTGCCGCACCATTCCATATGTGGACGCCAGACGTATACGAAGGAGCGCCCACCCCAATCACCGCGTTCTTTGCCAGTGCGCCGAAAGTCGCCGCAAGTGCGTTGTTGATCCGCATCACCATCGAAGCATTCGGCAATCAGATCGCTGCGTGGCAGCAGATTATTATCGTTATCTCGTTGATGTCGATTATAATCGGTGCGGTCGGTGCCATCGGGCAGCAAAACCTCAAACGCCTTTTGGCCTATAGCTCGATCAACAATGTCGGTTTCTTGTTGATCGGCTTGGCCGCTGGAACCGAGGCTGGTATTGCTGGGATGCTGACCTATCTGGTCATCTATGTCCTGATGACGCTCGGCGGTTTTATCTGCCTAATGCAGCTAAAGGGCAGTGATGGTTCAATCAAAGAAGGTATTGCCGACATTGCGGGACTTTCAAAATCGCAACCTATGTTGGCCGCTGCCTTTGCCGTATTCATGTTCAGCCTAGCCGGTATCCCGCCCCTGTTCGGTTTTTGGGGTAAGCTCGTCGTGTTTAACGCAGCGGTTGCCGCCGGGCTGTTGCCGCTTGCGGTCCTTGGCATCGTCGCATCAGTCATTGGCGCTTTCTATTATCTGAAAGTGATCAAGGTCATGTATTTTGACGAGCCGACGGGACAGATCGTTGCGGGTGACGACAAGGTGCTGCCCTATGTCGGAGGCTTTATGGCATTGGCGGTGTCGCCGCTCGGCTATTTCGCTATCCCTGTTCTGTCCGTGATTACCGCACAAGCGGCCAAGGCGTTGTTCTGAGCTTGCTGTTTGAACAAGTCGCGATAACCGGCTCCACTAATGCTGACCTGATCGCCCGCGCCAATGCCGGAGCACCAGAGGGGCTTTGGCTGCGCGCAGACCGTCAAGATGCCGGGCGAGGTAGGCTGGGCCGAGTTTGGGATAGTGAGGACGGCAATGTGTTTGCGAGCACTATCGTTCGCCTTAGAGCGGGTGACCCGCCAGCATCGTCACTCGGTTTTCTGGCATCAATTGCTGCCTATGAAACAGTTCGGCTGATAGCGCCCGATGTGCCGATCATGATCAAGTGGCCGAACGATTTGCTGACCGTCAATGGCGCTAAATTCTGCGGTATGTTGCTCGAACGCGCTGGCGACGCTGTCATCATCGGCATCGGGATGAACCTGTTTGCCCATCCATTGGGGCTGGAACGTCCCGTTACCGATTTGCGCAGCAACGGTGGCAATCCGCCGCACGCGCAGGCGGTAATGGCAATATTGGCGGAAACGCTACAAAGCTGGCTGCAACGCTGGCGACTAGGCGGGGTGGCTCCTTTATTGAAAAACTGGCAGCAATTTGCGCATCCCATCGGCACTGTGCTTACCGTCAATCTCCCGAATGGTGATGTGATTCAAGGCTTGTATAATGGGCTAAATGACGATGGTTCTTTGCGGCTACGCTTGGCGGATGGAGAAATTCATGCCATCCACGCGGCAGATGTTTTCCTGATTTAGTATAAGGCCGGACCAATGCTGCTCGCCATCGATAACGGCAACACCAATGTCAAATTCGCGCTCGTGAATGCCGAGAACCAAATTGTGCACCGCTGGCGGATTGCCACCGATACACGGCGGACGGCCGATGAATATGCCGTGTGGCTGCACCAATTGCTCCGCATGAACGGCTTTGAACGAAGCGATGTGACTGCGGTCGTTATCGCAACGGTCGTTCCGCGCGCGCTGCACAACCTGCAATTGCTGGCGGAAAAGTATTTCGGTACCACTGCATTGATTGCTGGCCGCGCTCCTTTGGAATGGGGCATATCGCTAAAGGTCGATGAACCTCGCGCATTGGGCGCCGACCGTGCGGTCAACGCCATTGCCGCACAAACCCTGTCGCAACAGGACAAAATCGTTATCAGTTTCGGTACTGCAACAACATTTGACCATATCGGCACCGATGGCTCTTATCTGGGCGGTAGTATTGCGCCCGGGATCAATCTTTCGCTCGATGCTTTGTACAACGCCGCAGCTATGCTGCCTCGCATCGCAATTGAACCGCCACCAAATGACAGCGTTATCGGACGAGACACCGTCAGCCAGATGCAAATAGGCATTTATTGGGGTTATGTCGCGATGATAGAGGGGCTATTGACCCGCATGAAGACAGAGATTGGTGCGCCGGTCACTGTCATTGCAACCGGCGGATTGGCCGTATTGTTTCAACAACATAGCCATCTATTTGATATCGTCGAACCCGACCTTACCCTGCGCGGAATAGCGCAGCTTTACCAGAATCGAGACATTTCAGAATGACAAAGCCCGGCAAAGAATTGCTGTTTTTGGCCCTTGGCGGATCAGACGAGATTGGCATGAACGTCAATCTTTACGGCTGCGATGGCAAATGGGTGATGGTCGATTTGGGGATCACATTCAGCAACAGCGAATATCCTGGGACTGAACTGATTTTGCCCGATCTGGAATTTATCGAGGAACGTTCCAAGGACCTGCTCGGTATTGTGCTGACGCATGGGCATGAGGACCATATTGGCGCGGTGCCGTATCTGGCGGCGGAGCTTGGCGTGCCTTTGTATGCCACGCCTTTCACTGCGGCGTTGATCCGGGGTAAGTTGCAGGAACAGGGGTTGATCGACGAGGTTGAACTGAACATCATTCCTATGGGTGGCTCGTTTGATCTGGGGCCGTTTGGCTTTCAACTGATGCCATTGGCGCACTCGATCTTGGAAATGAGCGCTTGCCTTATCACTACACCTTATGGCCGCGTCTTTCACACTGGCGACTGGAAACTGGACGAAGAACCGGTTATTGGCCAACCATCGACCGAGGAGCAGCTGACCAAAGTTGGCGATGACGGCATTCTTGCCTTGGTCTGCGATTCGACCAATGCGTTCAACAATGACGATAGCGGCAGCGAAGGCAGCGTTTATGCTGACCTGCTGAAATCGGTCACCGAGGCGCGGGGGCGCGTGTTGGTCACGACTTTTGCCTCAAACGCTGCTCGGTTGGAAACTCTCGGCAACGTGGCCAAGGCGGCGAACCGCAAGCTGTGCTTTGCCGGGCGCTCGTTGCATCGGATAATCGAAGCTTCGCAATCTGTTGGCTATTTAAAGAACCTTCCCGAAACCATCGATATGGAGCAAGTCGATAGCTTACCGCGCAATCAGGTGATGGTTGTAGCAACCGGCGGTCAGGGCGAGGCACGCGCTGCGCTTGCGCGTATCGCGGCGGGTAATCATCCGGTGAAGTTGGAACAGGGCGACACTGTTATCTTCTCTTCCAAGCAAATCCCTGGAAACGAAGTTGCCATTGGTGTCATTATGAACCAGCTGGCGCGCAGCAACATCCTGACCGTCACCGAAAAACAAGCGCATGTGCATGTATCCGGTCACCCGGGCCGCCCTGAATTGGCGGCGTTGTATGACTGGATTCGGCCAGCCATGCTAATCCCCGTCCATGGCGAACGGCGGCATATGTCGGAGCAAGCACGCTTTGGCCTTTCAGAGGGTATTCCCAAAGCCATCGTGCAATCGAACGGCGACGTTATCCGATTGGCGCCAAAGGGGCCGCAGAAAATCGGTGAAGAGCGCACAGGGCGGCTGATCCTTGATGGCGATGTCATCATTCCCGCTGACGGCGACACGATGAACCAGCGCCGCCGCCTGTCTTGGTATGGCATGATTACTGTCGCGATTGCGGTGGATGGTGATAACAACCTGCTTGGCGACCCAGAGTTCCGGATGCACGGCGTTCCGATTGAGGATGAGCGCGAGGATTTCCTCGATGAGGCAACCGCCGCTGTCTTAAAGGTCGTCAAGGACCGCAAAGGCGATATAGAAAAGCTGCGCGAATCCGTGCGGCTAACGGTTCGCCGTATTGCAACCAGCTGGACCGGCAAAAAGCCCATTGTTGACGTGATGATTGTGGAGACCGCATGAACTGGACATCAATAGTCGCGATTTACCTGCTGTTCTGGGTGTTATCAGCGTTTCTGGTGCTGCCGTTCGGGGTTAAGTCCTATCAGGAAATGGGATTGGAAATGACGCCGGGGCAGGCCGATGGCGCGCCGGCTAATTTCCGCCCGCTGAGGGTGGTGCTATGGACGACTGCGGTGTCCGCGATCCTTTTTGGCTTGTATTACGCCAATTACGAATATGCCTGGATCGACCGCCACAGCTTCGATTTCTTGATCAAATAGCTGACTTAGCTCCGCAGGCGATCAATCGCTTGGGCGAGCGCTACATAGAGTTTGCCGACATCCGACGACAGCAATGTCACGCCAATGGCATTGCCGTCGCGGGTCGATAGCAACACCCGCATCATCGATTCAAAATCATGGATGTAACGGTTAACATGGTCGCGGAATTCTGGCTCGTCATCATAATGATTGGCTATAATCCGTGCTTCGCCATTGTCCAGCAACCGCACCGCACGCCGCGTAAATACGCCGCGATCGCCTTTCAAATACGCCGCCCATGCGGTATCTGTCACTTCGTTCGATAGGATCTTGGCGACGTCAATCGACGCAGAGTTAAGCGATTCCGTCAGTAACGCGATCCGCCGGGCAAAGGCTTCATCATCGATACTGTCAAACTGTTCGCGCGCATGTGCTGCGCGCTGTTCCAGATTAGTGGTCAGTTCGGTCACCGATTGCAGTTGCGCCGTCACCCGCTGCGTGGCCTGTTCAGACAAGCTGATGTTACGATCAATCGCTGCTTTTACCGCAGAGCCAACATCGGCAAGCTGCGCATCAATTGCTCCGGCGAGTAGTAGTCGGTTCTGCTCGGTCAATCGCGCGCCAATGTCCGCGAGCTCCGCCTCGACAATGGCTTTGCTACTGTTGGCCGCTTCGCGCGCCGCATCAGCAACGCGGCGCAGCGATCCACTTAGCTGATCCTCCGCCGTGGCCGCAACTTCGCCAATCAACATCTGTGTTTCGTTTAGCTCGGCGGTAAGCGAAACGATTTCGTCTCGTCTCGCGGCGAGTGACGCCTCGCTGTTATCGAGCAGCGCGTTGACCGATGTGCGTTGCGAGGTGAGGACCGCATCAAGCGCGTTGAACCGCTCAACCAGCGATGACGACTGTTGATCCAAAACCTGACTTTCTGCACGCAACACTGAAATCGCATTGTTACTTTCGGCAAACCGGCCTTGCAGCGCTTCCAAAGCGCTAGGAATTCTGCCGTTCAATTCGTCAGAGATGCCAGCGACAGCAGCCGTCAGCTTTTCGGTGTTCGACAATACAGCGGCGGTTTGATATTCGTTTGCAGACAGGTTGACCGCCAGTTCGCTGCTGCTTTCCGACAATGCACTGATTGCAAACGCAAGTTTTGCAACGCGATCCGTCGCATTTGCGTCGACGGCAGTTAGCTGAGCGTCGCAATCGCTGATTGTCGCACCGACATTGGCTGCCAAAGTCGTTAAGCGTTCTGACGCACGCGTATCAATGTCGCTCAATTGCTGCGCTGATTGATCTAGCGACGCATGCAGTCGCGAAATCATGTCGCTCACGTGCACATCTTGATTGTCAGTCGCTGCGCTGACGTCTGCAACTGCGCGACCCAGCGCGGTGATTTGCTCGGTTAGAAGTTGACTGTTGCTCTCGCTCAGCGCGTTGATATTCTCCGCTGCTTCACCGATGCGTTGCTCGACATTTGTCGTTTCAGTTTTCAACGCCTTCAGCATCCCTGCGACGCGTTGCTCACTTTCCGTGGTGGAAGTTTGCAATATCGACCCAGCATCTTTCGCTGCGTCGCCAATCTGTTGGCTAGCTTTGCTCGTTTGCTGCTGCAGCTGTGTCATCGTTGCAGAGGTCGATTCAATTGTTTCATCCATCACCCGCAACGAGCCGATCAGCTTGTGAATTTGCACGTTTGCCGCATTGCCAACATTGCCGATCTGGTTGGTTGCGTCCTTTGCCGCACTCGTAACCACGGGCAGATGGTTGCGGAGCAATTCGACATTGTTGACTGCAGCAGAACTTACCGTTTCCAGTATTTTTGCTTTTTGGTCCGCATCGGCCAATGCTGTCACGAGTTGCTGCGCCGCCTCGGTCAGTTTCGCTGCTGAAACCCGCCCTACCGATTCCAACTCACGCGCATTTTCGGCCAAAAAGGAGCGCGCCATGGATATTTCGCCGTTGACGTTTTGTATCCGCGTTTCAAGCCTTTCGCTTTCGGTACGCAGCAAGGTGGCGACATCGCCAAAACGCCGCGCTTCGGTTGTGCTCATGCGCATCGCCAAAAGCCAAAGCAGTGCCACCAACGAAACGGGCACTGCCCAAAGGCTGATCAGTTCAACTAAACGCGCCGGGTTTTGAAATTGTAACAGCTCGGCTTGGTTGGCCCACGCCCAGAATCCGGTCCAACCGACGAACATCAGGGTAAGGACCGTGCCCGCTATGATCGGCCCCCAGCGACGCGGTGCAACATCTACATCGTCCTCATATTCTTGAACGAATTCAGGTTCATAATGCGATGTTTCGGACGGCGCAACATCGACAGATGTTTCGTCGTCGCCGCGTTTGCTTGCTGTAATCATCTCGTCCTCGACTTCACTGGCAGGGTCGCTGTTGCCGACCCGCGAAGCATTGCGGCTGATTTCTACGATTTTTGAATGGCCCACCATGCGCTCTGTTTACCATGTTTTTCATAAAGCGAAACGCAAAGTTAATCATCCTGCGTTAGTGCCAATGCCATGTCGATGGATCATGGTTCCCTGTCAGTCGCTTTGCACGCCGCCGCTGGCGATGATGCGGCATTGGTTCGAGAACTGCGCCAAGCGCTTGTTGACAGCGCGCACCGCCAAATAGATTTGATGTCGCGGTCACGATGCGACGCCAATTGGCAGTATAGCTGCCTTCGCCTAAAGGGGTTAGCCGCGTCATTTGAAGCGGTTGACCTGCTCGCGCTTGCCGAGGAAGCGGTGGATGGTGCTCCCGGCGATCCAGTGGTGCTGCGCCGATTGGGCGCTGCCTTAGAAGAAATTCGGCAGGCCCCGCTCGATTAGCAACGTCTAAGCGCTTTTCGCTGGAATAACGGCTAAGCTAACCTTAGGTCACTGCGCTATGTTCGACGACGTGGCCAAGACCGATAACTCAAATGTCATTGCACTGCTGTGCGTCGGTGATGTGTCAGCTGCCGATGGAAATGCCGCGCTGCCGCTGACGCTTTTATTTGGTCAGCCGATGATCCATCATATGATCAAATCGCTGCAATCGGTCGGAATTACCAAATTTGTGATCGGCGTGGACACTGTCCCCGGCGCTTTGCTGGCATATCGTGATGCCGTCAGCAAACAGGGGCTGGACCTGCGCTTCGTTCGCGAGCCAAGTGCGATGGGGCCATTGTTAGACGCCAATTCGCGCATCTTGCTGCTCCGCGCCGATACCATCATAAACATTGGGCTAATTAAACACGCCTTGCAGCGTGAAAACGCCCTGATCGCAACGGTCGAGGAACGTGCAGAAAATCAGGTTTTCGAACGGATTGATCTTAACAGTCGTTGGGCCGGAATGGCGATCCTTAATCGCATTAGCATCGACGCGATGACGCAACTGCCCGAAGGCTGGGACATGGCGTCGGCGTTATTGCGCCAAGCGTTGCAAGACGGCGTCAAATCATGGCCGATCAAGCAAACTGAAATTCAGGCCGGGAATCTCCGCCGTGTCGCGAACGCGGGAGACTTGGCGGCGGCGCAAAGCACGATTTTGGTGCTGCCCAAGGCCGGTGCGACGACATTGGAAGATCGTTTATTTTCAAAACTGTTGGCACGCTTTGCGCCAAAAATCTGGTCGGTCAGCTGGGGGGCTGCATCCGCCGAGTTTGCCTTTCCGATAGTGGCAGCGTTGGCGGCGTTGTTGGCGACTACCGGCTTCGCGACGGGGGCGGCGACCGCCGCGTTGTGTGCCGTCTTCGCATCCCTTTTGCGCAAATTTGTTCGTTCGGCCGAATATCGCGTCGATACGCTCGATTGGGTCGGTTGGGCAAGTTGGGCTGGCCTAATGGTTGCTATGATTGCTTTGCTTAAATTGGACGAGCCATCGTTGTTTGAAGCGGGTTTTCTTGGGCTGACATTGTCCGGGCTGTCATTAATCCCCGCCATTCAAAAGGAGGCGGCGCGCTTTCGGCTGTTATCGCCGCTGGTAATTGCCTCAACGCTGATGCTCGCCACTATTGCGGGAGGGGCTGAGATTGCCGTTAAGATACTGATATTCAGTGAAATTGTTGTACGGCTGTTTCATGAGATGCGCAAAATGACAGCGCCGAAATCAGCAGATTAAGCTTAAAGCGAAATTAACCCCGAAAGGCTATGTTTCGGGCTGAAACGTAACGGAAAATCGGGAAACCAATTTGGGTATCGCGACCTGCGAAGATGCTGTGACCTTGGCGACAGGCCAAGTTTTTGCGACGCATGCGCTGCGCGATAACCTTATGGCTGTGCTTTTTCCGCGCGGCGAGGGCCTGCCATCGGAGTTGCTACAAAGCCGGGTTAAGTTGAAACTTCAATCCTTGGTACTGGGCGTTGAAAGGGCTTTACTTTCATCAGACGCCACCCGCTCTTTGAGTTGGGATGTGCTTTCTAATTCCGGTTTGCTGCGCGAGCCTGAATTAATCGATTTCGCATTGGCGAGGATCGCTGAGGACAAGTTACGGAAAAACATTCAGGCTGCGTCGACCTCCTCGATTTTGGGGCAGTTGCCGGTCACGTTGCTGGGTCATGAAAATGACCGCCTGTCCGATATGGCGCGCAAATTTTTATACGCGCAGCAGATATCGGAATCAGAGAATAATCAGTTGTTTTTGCAACTCGATAGCGAACCACTGCACTTGCTTTGCTGGCGCGTTGTCGCCGCTCTGCTGGAGAATAAATCGGCAGAAAGCGATGTATTGTCCGCAGCGGCACAGACGCTGCTCTCAAACCATCAAGCGGACCTCAATCCTGCTGCCATGGCCCGCAAACTGGTGTTTTTCTTGGGGCATGAATATCGTACGGAATTGAAAGATCCGACCAAATCGGGGCTACATCTTTTCGTTGCATCGTTGGATCAAGATTATGGGCTTGGTAGCGATTTTCTAATGCGTTTGATCGGCGGCGATCATGTTGCACCTTTGCTGCTTTTGCTCAAAGGCCAGAGCCTTGCGGTTGGTGAAGTACCCAACGTCATGTCTGCGTTGCGCGGAAACGTTACTGACAATTATGGGCTGGACGATTGCCAGGCTGCTTACGAACGACTGGATCCTGTAGAGGCCCGCGCTGCGGTGGCAACATGGAAATTGGAACGTTCGTGATGCGTGATGTCCAATCTTTCCTGACCGTCCCGATCAAAGCCAGCGTGTCGCACCAAGGCGAGATATTGTCCGCTGATCCGCCGATTTGGCGGCTGCACAATTTGGCAGGAGGAAGCGATGGCAGTCCGATTGCGGTGCCTGCGCTTGCGGCGTTGGTGGCGGCAGCGATGCGCACAAAGATGCGTATCGAAAAGCCTGTGCGCGCGGCCGATGATGAAAATGATATTGAACTATGGGTAACAGCCACGCCGCAGCATGATCGGGTCGAACTTGTCATCACCGGTTGGCGGGAAGTTATAAATTCGATTGACCACAACGACCGAAATGAGACCGTCGATCTAGGCAATGGCGTCGAAAATGAAATTCTGATTGATCCAGAGCAACGGCTTGTTCGCTTGCCTGCTGAATTTTTGCCCGACTTTGTGGGGCAACATTTTGGAACTTTATTCGTGGTGGAAAGCGACGCCGACGGCACCATACCGCTGATCGATGCTTTGTTGGAACGGCGAGCAGTGACTCAGGTGCCAATTGGCGTGGTCGGTTTTGATGCACGTTATCTG
>JBEBKE010000095.1:0-9786 GCA_040079555.1 Sphingorhabdus sp.
TTCAGCTGTAATGAACATATCCCCCCAACGTATCGGCCAGATCGAGGCGCGGTTTGCTGAGCTTGAGGCGCGGATGGCTTCGGGGACGATGGTCGGCGATGCCTTTGTCACCGCGTCCAAAGAATATGCCGAGATTGAGCCTGTCGCCAAAATGGCCGCCGAAGTCCGCCGTTTGCGCGCCGAGATGGAGACGCTCGACGCGATGGCCAAGGACCCGTCTGCCGATGCTGAACTGCGCGATATGGCGGTCGAAGAATTGCTTGATGTGGCACATGACAAGCAAGTCGCCGAGCATGATCTGGCGATTTTGCTGTTGCCCAAGGATGTTGCCGACGAACGCAGCGCCATGCTGGAAATCCGCGCTGGCACTGGCGGAGACGAAGCCGCGTTGTTCGCTGGCGACCTGTTTCGCATGTACGAACGCTATGCCGCGTCGCAGGGCTGGAAAGTCGAGGCCATTTCGATGAGCGCGTCGGACGTTGGCGGCTTCAAAGAAGTCGTTGCCTCAGTCAGCGGCGCAGGCGTATTTGCGCGGTTGAAGTTTGAAAGCGGCGTCCACCGTGTGCAGCGTGTTCCCGTCACCGAATCGGGCGGGCGCATCCACACGAGCGCGGCGACCGTTGCGGTCCTGCCCGAACCGACCGAAGTTGACGTCCATATCGAAGACCGCGACTTGAAAATCGACGTCTATCGCGCATCGGGCGCAGGCGGGCAGCACGTAAACACCACCGATTCCGCCGTGCGCATCACCCATGCGCCGACCGGCATCGTCGTGACCTGTCAGGATGGCCGCAGCCAGCACAAGAATAAGGAAAAGGCGATGCAGGTCCTGCGCGCCCGCATTTACGAAAAACAACGCGACGAGCTGGACGGGGCCGAAGCCGAGGCGCGCAAAGCGATGGTCGGCAGCGGCGACCGCAGCGAACGCATCCGCACCTATAACTTCCCCCAAGGCCGCGTGACGGACCACCGGATCAACCTGACGCTGCATAAGCTGCCAGAGATTTTGGAAGGCACCGGGTTGGCGGAGATGATCAACGCGTTGATTAGCGAGGATCAGGCGGAGCGTTTGGCGGGGTTGTCGGCTTAAAGACTCGCTAGGGGACTGTCCCAAGCGCAGCGCCGTGGACTGTCCCCGAGAGGTCGTGCACTGGCTTTCAGGGACAGTCCACGGCGTTACGCTTGGGACAGTCCCTTACAGCCTCAAACCACCAAACCCCCATGCTCTAACCTCGGCAAAACATGCCGCGCAAACATATCGCACTCGTTGATATGCGGATAACCAGACAGGATAAACGCCTCGATCCCCAGCGCCTGATACGCCCGCAGTTTCGCCAAAACCTGATCAGGATCACCAACAATCGCCGCGCCACAGCCTGAGCGTGCACGACCGATACCGGTCCACAGGTTTTCCTCCAGATAGCCGTCATTCGCGGCAGACGCTTCGCGCAATTCAGTTTGCCGCGCGACGCCATAGGTAGCGGTATCAAGCGATTTGTTACGGATCGCCTCGCCGGTTTGCGCATCGAGTTTCGATAGCAGCCGGTCAGCATAAGCGCGTGCCTCGGCTTCAGTTTCGCGCACAATCACATGCGCGCGGAACCCGTATTTCAGCGTCCGGCCAAATTTCGCGGCACGTGCGGTCATGTCTTCGATTAACTCCTTCGCACCCTGCAACGTTTCGGGCCACATCAAATAGACATCGCACCCTTCCGCCGCAGCATCGCGTGCCGCTGGCGACAGGCCACCGAAATAGAGCGGCGGGCATTTGCCGCTGACGGTTTTCATCCGTGGCGGGTCGATGTCGATTTTGTAATGCTCGCCTTGGTGATTCAGATGTTCGCCGTTCAGCAACGTCTTCAAAATTAGCATCGCTTCAACCGTGCGGCGGTAACGCGGTTCGCTGTCCATCTTGTCCCCCGGCAAATCCGAGGAAATAATGTTGATGTTCAAACGCCCGCCAGCAATCTGGTCTAACGTCGCAATCTGCCGCGCGAGTTGCGGCGGCCAGCTTTCGCCTACGCGCACCGCCATCAGCAATTTAATCCGGCTGGTCAGCACCGCAATCGCGCTGGCAAAGGCAGTGGTGTCCAGCCCCAGCGCATAGCCCGACGGCAGCAGGATATTGTCAAACCCACCCTTTTCCGCATTCAGCACGATGTTGCGGCAATGCTCCCAACTGGATGCCAGCATCGGATCGGGCTGACCCAGAAATTCATAGTCATCATCGCACAGCGCCGAAAACCAGCTGATTTCCAACTTTCCGGTCATGGCATCGGAACTCCTCGTGCAGCAACAAGCACCGCGTACCAATCGGCGCGGGTCCATTCGATCTTATAGGCATCCGCAGCCTCAGCAATCCGCGCCGGATTTTGCGAACCCACAATCGGAACCGGCCGTGCAGGGTGCGCCATGATCCAACTATACGCCGCAGCTGTGCGCGATACCCCATGCGCCGCTGCAACACCCGAAAGCGCCGCCGCAACGGCTTGCTCGCGCTGGCTTTGCGGCTCGGCAATTCGGCCACCGCCAAGGGGGGACCAAGCAAGGACGGCCATGTCCATCGCGATCGCCTGATCCAACTCGCCGTTTTCGACGGTGTCGATGCACAAGGCTGATAGTTCGGGCTGCGTCGACACAATCGGTACGCTGCTAAATTGCGCGAGTGTCGCGATCTGAGCGGTCGTGAAATTCGACACGCCAAAAGCGCGTACTTTGCCGGACTTCACCGCATCTTCTATGGTGCGAGCGATTTCGGACGGATGCGTCAAAATGTCGGGCCGGTGAATTTGCCACAGGTCGACCTGCTCGGTGCGTAAGCGGCTTAGGCTATTGTCGATAGCTTTCGTCAAATAATCATGGCTGCTGTCATAAGGCACAGGTGGTGTAATCCCGCCTTTCGTTGCCAGAACCATCCGCCCGCGAAGATCAGGATTTTCGGCGAATACTTCGCCCAACAACTCTTCTGCTGCGCCAAAGCCTTGCTCGCCAAAGCCGTAAATATCGGCGGTATCGAATACCGTAATTCCCGTATCCAAAGCCGCATTGACCAGCTCTGTTGCCGCGGCAACATCTTGGCCGGCAAAGCGCCACATGCCCCATGCCAGGCTGGAAATTTCTATGCCGCTGCTGCCTAATAGGCGCGTCGCGGGTGTTTTGGGGAGGTGACTCATAAGGTTTCAGACTTCTTTCTAAGGATAAACGGCTTTGTACGCGGCGCCGCGATGGATTCACGCGAGATTAGTTCATGGGGCAAACGGCGATGTTCCAACCCGCCTTCACTCAGCAACAATTGCGTCGCCGTGTCGGCAAGGTCGCGCACCGGCTGACGGATTGTGGTCAATGGGGGCCACACAACTTGCGCCAAGGTGGTATCGTCGAATCCTGCGACCGAGAGCATTTCTGGCACTGTCAGATGATAGCGATGCGCGACCGCCAGCACCCCAGCCGCCATATCATCGTTCGAGGCAAAAATGGCGGTCGGCGGGTTCCGCAGTGCCAAGAATTTTTCGGCGGCTGCCTTGCCACTATCAAAATCAAACTCACCCGGTTCGACCAATTCATCGGCAAGCGCGATGCCAGCGCGTTCCAGTGCGCGGCGATAGCCAGCCAAACGGTCTTGGCTGGCCAGATGGTTAGGATGGCCGATGATAAAGCCGATGCGGCGATGTCCCGCGTTTATCATGTGCGTGGTCATGTCGTCTGCCGCCTGCACATCATCCATAAACACCGAACTGGTCAGCGCATGGTTTGTGCCGGGTGAAATGCGGACGAACGGAATGTTCAGCGCCTCCAACGTATTCAGCACAGGCACGCAATCAGTAACGGGCGATGACAGAATAACGCCGTCGACATGCGTTTCGCGCACCATGCCGCGCACTTGTTCACCGATTTTCGGGTCCGCCACATCAACGGGCTGCGCGATCAACCGCAGCCCTTCGGCATTGCAGCGATCCCAACAGCCCATCATGATCTGGTGCATGTAATGCGGCGAGTGATTGTCATAGATCAGCGCGACTTGCCCCGATTTCGTCCCGGCCAAAACGCGTGCGGCGACGCTGGGGTGAAAGTTGAGCTCGGCCATCGCCGATTCGACTTTTTCGCGCATCTTGGCGCTAACATAAGGATGATCGTTGAGCACGCGGCTGACGGTTTTCACCGCAACCCCCGCCAGTGCCGCGACATCGCGGATGTTGGGCCGTACTGCCATCAACCAAACTCCTCTCGAAGTTCAGCGAACAGCGTAGCGAAGCTGCTGTCAAGCCGGTAAGCCACGGGCGGCTTGCCGTGTGGGGCGTCGAACCATATCTGGCCGATGCTTAGTGGCTTTCCGGTCCAAAGATCGGCCCATCCGTCGGCAGGGATGATAACATCCCGTCCGACGACTCCCGACTCAATCACCGGCGCGACTAACAGGTCGGCGCCATAAAGATATTGGTCCTGCACAGCATGATATTCCGGCAGGTCATAGTGGAGGAACAAGGGGCGTTGCGCAGGAAGGCCGGTCGCTTGCCCTTCGTCGAGCACATGGCGCACATACGGGGCCAGCCGTTTGTGAATCTGGCTCATCCGCGCAAAATGGGTCAGCAGTTCGGACGATTGGTCAATCTGCAAATTGTCATCGGGCCGGTTGCCTTCGTGGCTACGCATCACCGGCGTAAATGCGCCGAGATCGATCCAACGGCGCAGCAATTCCTCGGTCCGCACATTGCCATGCAGGCTGGTATAGCCGCCGACATCGTGATGGCTCACCAGATTGCCGACTAGGCCCGATGACAAGGCGGCCGTCAGCACCGTCCCGATCCCGTCATGGCGAGTGAAATCCACACACTGGTCGCCAGCCCATAGCAACGGACAATGCGCCTGAACGCCGGAAAAGCCAGCGCGCATAAAGAACACCGCTTCACCAGCTTTCCCGCGCCGCGCAATCGCATCGGCATTAACCTTTGCCCATAATACCGGCCAGCGGTTATGCGCCTCCATCGGATCGCTGCCGTCGAACAAGCGGATATCGGTTGGGAGATATTCGCCGAAATCGGCCATCCAGCCCGACAGGCCAAAGTCAAGCATCTCGCGCCCGATGACGCGGTCGGCGAACCAATCACACGCCGCAGGATTGGTGAAATCGACAACGCCGCAATCGAACTCGCCGAAATCGACCAGGGCCACATCGTCGCTGTCCAACTTTAACGCGAAATAGCCCGCGGCAGCCCCTTCGGCAAACATCGCGGCATCGTTGGCGATATAGGGGTTGATATAGCCCAAAAAGCGGATGCCGCGTTCTGCCAATGCCTCGATCTGCGCAGGCAAATCGGGATAGCGGGCGGCGTTCCATTGCCAGTCCCAAAACAGGCGGCGGCCAAAGCTGGTCTGGCGGATGCCGACCCAATCCTCACACCAAAGCCCGCTGATCGCCGCGCCTGCCTCGGCATATTTCTCCAACCGGGCAAAGCTTGCCTCGCCCTCTTTCAAGCCCACAATCGCACCGCCTATGGCCCAATCGGGCAGCGGAGCAGCTTTGCCAAATCGATCGGACAACGCACCAACCAAGCGCGGCAGACCGTCTTCAGCGAAGATTTCCAGCGTCAGATTTCCGTTCCAACATTCATAGGTTGAGACGCCATCACAGCTAAGATCAAGCGCGGACCAATGCGCCGTATTGCTGTGCACGGCATAATGCGCCGAACTCAACCATGTCGGCTGCGGATAGTTGGTCGTCCAATAATCGCCGCCTGCATTGCCGCTTTCGTCCATGATCTTGGTCAACGCGGTTGTCTTATCGCGCCCCACGCCGGGCTCTGATGTCCAAAACGGAAAGCGCCGCCCGTTGAGGCGCAGATAAGACATTTGCTCGCCGCCGCCCCAAATCGATTCCGCTTCGCCAGGTGGAAAATGCACCCAAATTCGGTTTGTAGCCTCGTTTTCAGTACAGACCTCCAGCGACGCTTTGTCGCCATCCACCCGCACTGAGATGTTCACGGCAGCATCGTGATACTGCGATGACCACAACCGCACAGCCATTCCGGTGGCGCTAAAACGATCCAGCGGCCAGCGTTCGGTAAGCACGTCTTGGATGTCGAAATTGCCGCGGCACATGTCGACATTCGCTGTACCTACACCCAATTCAACGGCAGGATTTGCGGCGCTATGGCGCAACAGTACCGTCGCGTCAGCGCGCAACTCAAAGCCATCATCAGTCGCTGTAAAAGCGAACGCCACGGTGCTGATCCTCAATCCTGCCTGGCTATTGCAACTGTGCAACAGTCATCTCTATTCGTTTATGTCCGTATATGACACCGCTTGACAATTCAAGACCCGTTCGGCACATCATAGGACGGAAAGTGAAGCAAAGACACGCTTTGCCGCCACTTAAACGACAAAAGGCCCGCAACAAATGCGGCCGATACTAACGGGAGAATATTATATGACAGCCCCCACCCGCTTTACGCGCGCCGCACTTTTTGGCGCCACTGCACTGGCCCTTGGCTTTTCGGTTCCGTCCTTTGCGCAAGATGCCGCAGAGGAAGAGGTTGATACCAACGAGATCATCGTCACCGCCCAAAAACGCGAAGAAAACCTGCAAGACATTCCGCTGGCGGTATCGGTTGTCGGCGGCGATGCGATTGCCAACAGCGGCGGGATCACGCTGGAAAACGCGCAATATCTGGTTCCCTCGCTGAATTTCCGTAAATCGGGAACGACGCTGAACCAAGCGCTGTTTTTGCGCGGCGTCGGGACAATCAACTTTTCGATCGCTGCTGAACCCTCGGTCGCAGCGGTGCTTGACGGTGTTGTCCTTAGCCGTGCGGGTGAAGGCTTTACCGACCTGTTCGATGTTGAGAGGATCGAAGTTCTGCGCGGTCCGCAAGGCACGCTGTTTGGCAAAAACGCGTCCGCTGGCGTTGTCAGCATTGTGACCAAACGCCCGACTAATGAATTTGAAGCCGAGGTTGAGGCGGGCTATTTCACCAAATCGGAATATCGCGGCCGTGCAACAGTGAACCTGCCGCTAGGCGATTCTATCCGCTCGCGCGTTACCGGTTTCTATAGCAATTATGACGGCAATATTAGCAACCTGACCACCGGAAACAAAGTCAACGGTTTCAAACATTACGGCGTTCGCGGCGTAATCGAGGCTGATCTGGGCGAGACCGTTCAGCTGACGTTCCGGGGTGACTGGCGCAAAGCAAAGGATGATTGCTGTTCGGAAATAATTGGCACAACACCCAGCAACGCTGCTGCCTTGGCACTCAGCGGAACGATGATTAGCGGCGACGAAACCCGCCGGATCGCACAAAATCTCGTTACTGCCACCGAAGAGGAAAGCTGGGGCCTTTCGATGCAGGCCGATATCGAGCTCGGCTCGCATACGCTGACCTCGATCACATCCTATCGCGGCTGGGACAATCTGGAAATTCGTGACGGTGACTGGCTTGACCGGCCCTATATCGGGCAGAACCAATTGCACGATGTTGGCCCGCAAACGTCTAAGACGCTGACGCAGGAAATCCGCATATCATCACCCACCGGACAGTTTCTGGAATATGTCATCGGCGGATATTATTCCAAAGCGAACTCAGACCGCGTCTTCTCACGCGCTGTGGTGACCTGCTCAGCCTCCACACTACCCCCCGTTGCAGCAGGGCTAACGCCATGTTCGACGGCCCCCGGCGTATCGACGATTACCACGCCAACGGGCACAGCAAGCTTTGGTTCCGTGTTCAAAAACATGGCAGCATTTGGCCAGGCAACGCTCAATTTTTCCGATCGCTTCCGCTTCATCGGGGGCTTGCGCTACACCAATGACAAATTGTCGGTGAACCTGCTGCGCACCGCGACTGGACTAACCCTAGACGGCGCTGGTCGGCCCAATTCGGCTCCCGGCATCCAGCCAGCATTCGATCAAGGGGCGTATGATGAATATGTCCGTTTGCTCGCGCTTAACCCCTCGCTTGTGACGCCGCTCACCATTGACCAGTTGCAACGTGCATCGTCGCTGCGGGCCAATGGCGTACCGTTCCGTACCAAATCATCGGCCAGCAATGTCTCCGGCAAAGCCGCGCTGCAATATGATCTGAGCGAAGACGTTATGGCCTATGTCAGCTATACCCGCGGGTATAAAGGTCCGGCCTACAACATCTTTTTCAACTTGATGGGTTCAGGCGCAAACCGGATCGAACCGGAAACGGTCAATTCCTATGAAGGTGGCTTGAAAACCAGCTTTCTTGATGGCGGCGCGACAGTCAATCTGGCGGTGTTCTACGCCAAGTATAAAAACTACCAAGCCAACAACCCCGACATTGTCGCAGGACAAGTTGTGACGCGCCTGACCAATGCGGGCGACATTTCGACCAAGGGTCTTGAACTCGACATTCTGTTGAAACCATCCGACAATTTCACCGTCAACGGTGGTTTTGCCTATACCGACGCACAGGTCGAAAACTTTCGTCTGCCCGTTGGCGCGCCAACCTCCGCACTGATTGCAAAGGGCACGCCGCTTGCCAATGCGCCAAAGTATAAAATGTCGGTGGGTGCGCAATATGATTGGGAAACCGGTGGCTTTGCTGATGTCCAATTTGCAGCCAGCGTGGCGATGCAATCTGACCAGACCTATGAATTGACCGCAAACCTTGCCAACCGGCTGGGATCGACAGTCGATGGCTATGCAACCTTTGATGCAAGCATCGCGCTGACCGACCCTAATGAAGCATGGCGCGTTGCATTCTTGGTCAAGAACTTGTTCGATCAAAGTTTTGCATCATCAATCGTATCGGGCGGACCCGGGGGATCATTCCGTTACATCATCCCACGCGAAGCTGACCGTTATATGGGTGTCACGGCAAAGATTAACTTCGGCGGTAAGTAAGACACAAACCCTTCAGGGTCGCAGAAAGGGGCTGGAATCCAGATCGGGTTCCGGCCCTTTTTGTTTGTCGAGATTATATGCGGGGAGTAAAGTCAGGACGGGCGGTGCGAGACCAGATAAGCGACCAACCCGTCCGTGACTTTGGTGGGGTGTTGAACATCTATCATAATGCAGACCCCGTGCCAGTTTACACATGGCATTATCGAACAACGACTTAGATGGTTATCGCGACGTTAACGTTTTGCAGGCTGTAAATTCTCCCGACAATTATCCGCTGTTGACCTTTGGCTAAGGGTGATTCATTTTAGCCTTTATGACTGACACACCAGACGATACCCCACCCGACAACGAAACCATGCGCGAAGTCAAACGCGCCAAGGCCCGCAAGGAAGCCGCAGAGGACAAAAGCGGGCTAGGCTGGAAAACCGCCGCTGGCATCGGAATCGGATCCGCTGCTTTGGCCGCTGCACTGATTTACGCCAGCAAAGCGCGAAAGAAGGACGATTGAAAAACTGGACATTTAGCGTCCATTGCTTATCGCAGCGCGCATGAACATCACTCACCGTATCGCGGCTTTGTGCGCCGCAGCCGCGCTTGCGCTTCCCTCCACACCTGCCTTGGCCGCAAAGCCTAAAGCTCCGGCGAAACCGGTGCTGACCTGCAAGGTCAAAACGCCAGAGGGTTTGTCCTATACTGTCATCAAAGCGGGCAAAGGCGCGATGCCGACCGATACTGATCGCGTGACCGTCAACTATCGCGGGTTGCTGGGCGCGGACGGTACAGAATTTGATGCAGGCAAGGCCGCGAAGTTCAAAGTCACTGGTGTTATCCCCGGCTTCACTCAGGGACTGAAACTGATGCAGGCGGGCGGCAAATATCGCCTGTGTATCCCATCATCGCTTGGCTATGGCGAGGCGGGC
>JBEBKE010000096.1:0-9667 GCA_040079555.1 Sphingorhabdus sp.
GCTGCTGACATTGCTGGCAGCGGTATTCTACTGCGGTTCAATGATCCGTAATCCGGCACTGCCTAACCCCAATCCCGATGCGAGCAAAGCGCTGGCGGCCCGGTCACCCAGCGGCATGTTTTTGGTAACCCGCCACCCGATGATGTGGGGTTTTGCGCTTTGGGGTTTCGCGCATATCTTGGTCGCGCCGCGCACTGACAATTTCATCTTTGTCGGCAGTATCATCTTTCTGGCGCTGGTGGGTGCATGGGCGCAAGAGCGAAAGAAAATCGCGGCCCTTGGCGATGGTTGGCGCAGTTGGCAGACGCGGACCAGCTATTGGCCGCGCCTATCACAACTGGGGCGTATTGGTTGGCGGCTTTGGCTCGCCGGAATTTTATTGTGGCTGGTCGCCACATGGGCGCACAACTTTTTCGGCGCGTATGGAGCAGGGCTATTCCGCTGGCTCTAAAGGATTAGAGCCGCACCATTCGCATTCCCATCTCGCCATAACGCGGCCCGGCGGTCGCGCCGACTGGGGCCGCAACGTCCAGCTTTGCCAGATCATCAGCATCAAGTGTGACGTTACAAGCACCGGCACTGTCCTCCATCGTTACGCGGCGTTTGAAACCGGGGATGGGGACGATATCGTCGCCCTGTGCCAACAACCAAGCCAAGGCGATTTGTGCGTGTGAGACAGCGTGCTTGGCCGCGACGTCGCCAACAACATCGACGACTTTCAGGTTTGTTGCGAAATTATCCCCCTGGTAGCGCGGATCGTTGCGGCGCCAGTCATTGGCGGGCAGGTCGTCTAGGCTGCGGATCGATCCAGTCAGAAACCCACGACCCAGCGGGGAATAAGGTACAAAACCGATGCCCAGTTCGCGGCAAACGGGCAGGATTTCCTCCTCGACATCACGCTCCCACAGCGAATACTCGCTTTGCAGCGCGCTGATTGGGGCGGCGGCGGCGGCGCGGCGGAGCGTTTCAGGGCCAGCCTCGGAAAGTCCGATATGTTTGATTTTGCCTTCGGTGATCAAGTCAGCCATCGCGCCGACGGTTTCCTCAATCGGCACGCCGGGATCGACGCGATGTTGGTAAAACAGGTCGATACAATCGATGCCAAGCCGTTTCAGGCAACCCTCAACCGAGCTGCGCGCGTTGGCGGGTGATCCATCGACACCGACGATTTTGTTGCCGTCGAACTTGAAGCCAAACTTTGTCGCAATGACCAATCCGTCGCGCTTGCCTTTGATCGCCTCGCCAACCAGTTCCTCGTTCTGAAATGGGCCATAGATTTGGGCGGTATCAAAAAAGGTGATGCCAAGGTCGATGGCGCGGTGGATCGTTTTGGCCGCTTCGTCCAGATCGGCCTCTTCGCCATAGACGATGTTGCCTGCCTTTATCATCGGCATGCAGCCAACGCCGATGGCGGAAACTTTTAAGGATTGGCCAAGATTGCGATAGTTCATTTCATATCTCCTTCGCCGCGCGCGACGGTTCCTGTGACGGCGATGTCCATCGTGACATTGCCAACGGTACGCATAATATCGGGGAATGTTTCAATCGCCACCAGCAAACCCAGTGGCTCCAAGGGAATTCCCATGACCATGCAAATTGGCGCGATGGCGGCAACAAAGCTGATCGTGCCGGGCAGGCTAACAGAGCCTAAGGTCGTGATGAAAGCGACAGCCACGCCCAAGGCCATTTGTTGCGGCGTCAAGTCGATTTCCAGCCAATGCGCGACGTAAATCGCGACGGCCAGATTCATCGCGGGGCTAGTCGCGCGGAAAATGGCGACGGCCATCGGCAGGACGATATCGGTGCTGCGCGAGCCAACGCCCAGCTGTTTTGAACCCTCGACCATTGCAGGCAATGACGCCAGCGAGCTTTGTGTTGAGATGGCGACTGACTGCGCCGGAATGGCCGCACGGATGAACGCCATCGGCTTAAACTTCGCCCAGAAAAACGCCACTGGATAGGCCGAAAGCATGATGATGAAACCGATGGTGGTGACGATCAAAACATAATGCGCAAGGTTGGCAAATGATGCGACGCCCGCGGCGATACCAAGCGTGATACCCAAGGCAAATACGCCGAGCGGCGCCAGCCACAACACCCAACCGATAACCACGATCATGGCTTCGCCCATCGCCTCAAAAAAGCGCGAGAGGACTTCCTTTTTGACTGGCTCCAATCGGGTGATCGCGAAGGCCAATGCGATCGTGAAAATGATCAATGGCAGCAGAGCGTCATTGGCCGCAGAGGCGAACACATTGGGCGAAATGATCGCTTTCAGATACTCGATAAATGGCGGCGGATTATCCACCGCGCTTGTTGCGCCGGGATAGCCGGAGCCATTGGGCGTCGGGAACATCTCCAGCAACAAAGGCGTGACAATTGCCGCCATGATGGTGACGAGCAACAGGATCGATAGCATCGTCACGACAGATCGCGTGGCTGTGCGGCCTGAACTCGCGGCATCCGCCGTTTGGACAATGCCTGTGACGAGCAACGCCACGACCAACGGAATCACTGTCATCCGCAACGCATTCAACCACCATGTTCCGATCAGGTCAGCTGATTGTTTCAGGAACGGCACGCTCTCGCCGGTGAAGGCCCCCAATAACAATCCCGCAACCAGTGCCGCCAAGATCAGCCACGCTTTTTTCATAAATCTTCACCCTCGCTTTGCCGCACAGTTACACCGTGCGGGCGGGCTGACAAGAGCGAAGACTTTACGTCGTTTGCAATTCTGTCTTTGAAGGTTGCGGCACGCTACGCTAAAGGCGCGTGATAGCGTTGGGGGAATATAAAATGGGCCGCAAATTTTTCGGAACTGATGGCATCCGGGGCCGGACAAATGCCGGTGCGATGACTGCGGAAATGGCGATGAAGGTTGGCCAAGCAGCGGGTACGCATTTCCTGCGCGGCGACCACAAACACCGCGTTGTGATCGGCAAAGATACGCGGCTGTCTGGCTATATGATCGAGAATGCTCTGGTCGCGGGTTTTACCAGCGTGGGCATGGACGTCGTCCAGTTTGGCCCGATCCCGACGCCAGCCGTCGCGATGCTGACGCGTTCGATGCGCGCGGATCTGGGCGTGATGATCTCGGCCAGCCACAACCCCTATGAGGACAATGGCATCAAGCTGTTTGGTCCAGATGGCTATAAGCTGTCGGACGAGGATGAGTTGGCGATTGAAGCATTGATCGAACAGCCTGCGCAGCTTGCGCCGTCTCACGATATCGGCCGTGCGCGGCGGATTGAGGATGCGCGCGGGCGCTATATCTATGCCGCCAAACTGTCGGTTCCCGACCATATTCGGTTTGACGGGCTGCACGTGGTGCTCGATTGCGCCAATGGTGCGGCCTATCAAGTTGCCCCGACCGCGATCTGGGAATTGGGCGCCAAGGTCACCACCATCGGCGTCAATCCGAATGGCAAGAATATCAATGACAAGGTCGGTTCCACCCATGTCGCGACGTTGCAGGAAACCGTCGTTGCTGCCGGAGCCGATATTGGCATTGCGCTGGACGGTGACGCCGACCGGTTGATCGTTGTCGATGAAAAAGGCCGCGTCGTCGATGGCGATCAGCTGATGGCTTTGCTGGCCGTCTCGATGAGCCGCAATGGTTTGCTCTGCGGTGACGGCATTGTTGCGACGGTGATGTCGAACCTGGGGCTGGAACGCTTTTTGGCGAGCCAGCATCTTGAGTTGGTACGTGCCAAGGTTGGCGACCGCTATGTCCTTGAAGAAATGCGCGCGCGCGGCATGAATGTGGGCGGGGAGCAATCGGGGCATATGATCTTGCTTGATCATGGCACGACCGGTGACGGTCTTGTCGCCGCGCTGCAAGTGCTTGCTGAACTGGTGGAGCAAGGCAAGCCTGCGAGCGAATTGCTGCATTTGTTTGAACCCGTTCCGCAGCTGTTGAAGAATGTGCGCTTCTCTGGCGGGAAGCCTTTGGAGCATGACACTGTGAAAGCCGTAATCGCTGCTGCAGAGGCTGAATTGGCAGGCAATGGTCGCTTGGTAATTCGGCCATCGGGTACCGAGCCGGTCATCCGCGTGATGGCCGAGGGCGACGATGCAGCGCAGGTCGAGGCGGTGGTTGATCGCATTTGTGATGCCGTAAAGCAGGCCGCTGCCTGATGCTTGAAATGCGTCCCGATTGCGAACGCTGCGGCACTGACTTGCCCGCCCACACCGGCGGCGCATTTATCTGTTCATTTGAATGCACATTTTGCGCTGAATGCAGCGACGCAATGGACGAACGCTGCCCCAATTGCGGCGGCGAATTGTTGGACCGGCCAACGCGGTCAAAAAAATCGCTCGAAAAGTCTCCTGCTTCGACTGTCCGTAAGTATAAGGGCGCATGACTGCACGAATTCTGATTATTGCGGGCTCTGATAGCAGCGGCGGAGCCGGGATTCAGGCTGATATTAAAACGGTGACGATGCTCGGCGGTCACGCGATGACTGCTGTTACCGCGATTACTGCGCAGAATACGGTCGGCGTGCAAGCGGTCCATCCGGTTCCAACCGACATGGTGATCGCGCAAATCAACAGCGTCGTTTCGGACATCGGCGTCGATGCCATAAAGATCGGGATGATTGGCTCGCCCGAAACCTGCCATGCAGTTGCCGATTATATGCAGGATATCAGCGTGCCGATTGTTTTCGATCCGGTGATGGTTGCAACGAGCGGATCGTTGCTGGCTGACGTTGAAACGGTGCGTGCCTTTGACCGGTTGATGGAAATCGCGTCGCTGACCACGCCCAATTTGCCGGAGCTGGAGGCGCTGGGAGGGCGTGAGGCGTTATTGCGTCGGCACATATCATTGCTGATAAAGGGCGGGCACTCTGAAGGCAGGTATATTACCGACAGGCTCGATCTTGGATTCAACCAAAGCGCTGTTTGGAGCAGCGAGCGGATTGATACACACAGCACCCATGGCACCGGTTGCACCTTGGCCAGTGCAGTGGCAACGGGACTGGGGCAGGGGATGCCGATGCAGCAAGCGGTTGAACGGGCGCGGCAATTTGTGCGTTATGCGTTGCTGAATGCGCCGGGATTGGGCGCGGGGCATGGACCTATGGGGCATGGTCACGTTCGGGCCGAACCAATACTTCCGGGGCCAAATTTGAACCAAATCACCTTGGGTAGCAGTGACTATGCCGCGTCGGTTGCCTTTTACGTAAAGCTTGGCCTGACCCAGATCGTTGACAGCCCCAGAAATGGCTATGCCCGATTTGAAGCAGCCAATGGTGTGACTTTTTCGATTCATGCTGATGATACGCCGCCGGTTGGCGCGGTGGTCTATTTCGAACATGCGCGACTTGGCGAATATTGTGATGGGCTTGCCAAAGCGGGCGTCGAGTTTGAAAAAATGCCAAGCGCTGAAAGCTGGGGCTGGACCGAGGCACGGTTGCGCGATCCGCATGGCAATTTGCTGTGCCTGTACAGCTCTGGCGAAAACCGTCGCTTTCCGCCGTGGCGTATATGATCATCGGCGTTGACGAGGCGGGGCGCGGGCCGTTGGCGGGGCCGGTTGTCGCCGCGGCCGTGGTGCTGTGTGATGGCGGCATTGAGGGGCTGGATGACAGCAAAAAACTGAGTGCAAAGCGGCGCGCCGTGCTGGAAACGGAAATCAAGGCACGTTGCGTTTGGGCGGTTGGTTTGGCGGATGTCGCGGAAATCGACAGCATCAATATCTTGCAGGCAACAATGTTAGCAATGACTCGCGCGGTGGAGGCTTTGGGCGTTGAACCAGCCCTTGTGATGGTCGATGGCAACCGCTTGCCCAAATGGCACTACACCGCGAAGGCCTTCATCGGCGGCGACGCGATCCATCCCTGTATTTCCGCTGCCAGCATCATCGCAAAGGAACATCGCGATCGCTTAATGCGCGGCTATGATCTTGCGTTCCCCGGCTATGGCTGGGCGTCGAACAAGGGCTATGGTTCGGCGCAGCACCTGCAGGCTTTGCGCGAATTGGGAGCCACGCCGCACCACCGACGCAGCTTTGCACCGGTCGCGCAGCTGCAATTCCTGTAACGGACTGTAAATTATTACCAGTGAGTCTTTCGGGTTACACCACTAGGGGTTGAGTCCCGCTGGAATCCACAGACTCTACATCTTGTGCCGGACTCGTTTCGTTCTCTCAAAATGTTGCGAATCCAGTGCCTGCGCCTGTGGAAAACTTTCTTGACGGCGAGTCTAATCTGACTCATTCCCGCCTGCTACGGTTCGGAGCAGGGCAAGATGGGCGTTTTAGAGAAGATTAAACCGGCGGCAAAGTCGGCAAGTAAGCTGCTGGCTAAAAAGGCAGCGCAACCCCAGGCAACACTTCCGCTCGACAGCATAATGCGCATGGACTGCATCGAAGCGATGCGGTCGCTGCCCAACGCGTGCGTTGACATGGTGTTTGCTGATCCGCCGTATAATCTGCAACTCGGCGGCGATCTTCACCGCCCCGATGGCAGCCAAGTCGATGCCGTCAATGATGAATGGGACAAGTTCGACAGCTTTGCCGCCTATGACAAATTCACGTCCGAATGGCTTGCCGAGGCGCGGCGTATCTTAAAGCCCGACGGCACTTTGTGGGTGATTGGCAGCTATCACAATATCTTCCGCGTTGGTGCAGCTTTGCAGGACGAGGGGTTCTGGATCCTAAACGACATCATCTGGCGCAAATCGAACCCGATGCCAAATTTCAAAGGCACGCGGTTCACCAACGCGCATGAAACTTTGATCTGGGCCTCGACCAGCGAGAAGGCGAAATACACGTTTCACTACCGCTCGATGAAGACGTTGAACGACGAACTGCAAATGCGGTCCGATTGGACGATCCCGATTTGCGGCGGCAAAGAGAGGCTGAAACTCAACGGTACCAAAGCCCATCCGACGCAAAAGCCAGAGGCTTTGCTCTATCGTATCTTGCTGGCCTGCACCAATCCCGGCGATGTGGTGCTCGACCCGTTTTTTGGCACCGGCACTACCGGGGCGGTCGCGAAACGCCTGAACCGCCGCTGGATTGGATGTGAGCGTGACGACACTTATTGCAAAGTTGCAGAGGAACGCATCCAGATGGCGCTGCCTTTGGATGAATCTTCTTTGTCCACAATGCAGTCGCCGAAATCGCAACCGCGCGTATCCTTTGGCCAGCTGGTCGAAAATGGCTATATCCGTCCGGGGTCGCAGATTACGGACAAAAAGCGCCGTTTCGGGGCGATCATCCGCGCCGATGGGTCGCTGAAATGGACGGACAAATATGGTTCAATCCACAAAATCGGCGCGCTGGTGCAAAATGCGCCAAGCTGTAATGGATGGTCGTTCTGGTATTATCAGACGCGGACGGGTGAGCTGAAAAGCATCGACGAACTGCGGCAAACCTATTTGCTGGCGAATGAGCCGTAACGCCGGTGAAACCCGATAGCTGCTACCTCCGTCCGATCCATTTCATCGACAGCCCGCAGCATCATCACGGTGCATCGGCGCGCTTGGCCGGAACGATGCTGTGGTTTGCTGCGGTTGAGTTGATTGAACGCGACGAGGCAAGTACAACGCGTTCAATCGTTCCGGTTGCGGAATGCGACGCTCTCCCCAATGCTGCACAAAGCATTTTCGCTAACCTGACCTCCCCCCGTACGCCGCTGCAAATGGGGGCACGGACGATCCGTCTCGATCAGCCGCAGGTGATGGGGATATTGAACCTAACGCCGGATAGCTTCTCCGATGGCGGGAAACTGGGCGACGATCCCGATGCGGCGACGGCGGCGGGGGTGGCGCTGTCTGCTTTGGGCGCTGCAATCCTCGACATCGGCGGCGAGTCTACACGGCCCGGCGCGCCGGTCGTCTGGGAAGGCGATGAAATCAAACGCATCTTGCCGACTATCGAACTGTTGGCGCGGACGGGCGCTGCGATTTCGGTCGACACGCGCAAAGCCGCCGTGATGGAGGCTGCTTTGGGCGCTGGCGCATCGATGATTAACGATGTGTCGGCATTGTTGTACGATGATCGCTCGTTATCGGTAGCGGTTAGTAGCAAAGGCCCGGTTGCCCTGATGCACGCGTCCAGCCAGTCGAGCGATCCGCATAAAGGCGGTGATTACGAAGATGTGCTGTTCGACGTTTATGATTGGCTAGAGGCGCGTGTGGCTGCGGTTGAAACCGCAGGCGTTGACCGCAGCCGCATCGTCATTGATCCGGGCATCGGCTTTGGCAAATCATTGTCTGACAATTTGACGATCATCAACAACCTGTCGCTGTTTCACGGGATCGGCTGTCCGATATTGTTTGGAGCCAGCCGAAAGCGGATGATTGGGGCATTGTCCAACGAGGCATCGGTTGACGCGCGGCTTGGCGGTTCGGTGTTCCTCGCGATGAAAGCAATCGAGCAGGGCGCGCAAATCGTTCGCGTGCACGATGTCGCCGAAACAGTGCAGGCCATCCATGTCTGGCGCGGATTGCGCGATGCGGCGCTAACGGCGGCGGCCTAACCGCACTTCGCCTGTATCGCAGCATAAGCGTGTTGGGTTAGAGTGCATCAAGGAGAACGCCCATGATCGCCAAATATCTGATCGCTTATGTCGCCACCGGAATATCGTTCGCATTGATCGACAGCGTCTGGCTACGCACGATGTATGCGCGGCTGTATAAGCCGGAAATCGGTAGTATGATGTACGAGGGCGGTTTCCGGCTTTGGCCCGCTGTGATCTTTTATCTGCTGTATATCCTCGGTATGATGATCTTTGCGGTTGGTCCAGCATTGCAAAGCGGCAAGTGGCAGACGGCGTTGGTCTGGGGCGCGTTGCTGGGCTTTTTCTGCTATATGACCTATGATTTGACCAACTTTGCCACGCTGAAAGTGTGGAGCGTGAAAGTGACGGTGCTCGATATTATTTGGGGCACGGTGTTGACAGGGTCTGCGTCAGTGGCTGGATATTGGGTGACAACTTTACTTCGCGGAAAGAGCGCCTAGGCCGCGTTGCTTTCAATTCCGAGGTCGGCAAGCTTCCGATAAAGCGTGGACCGCCCAATCCCCAATCGCCGCGCAACTTCAGTCATACGACCGCGATAATGGCCGATGGCGAGGCGGATGACATCGGCTTCGATTTCTTCGAGTGGGCGCAAATTCCCGTCATTTTCGTAAAGGTCGATGCCGATTCCGTTGCCGTCATTGCTCGTGCTGACGTCCACTGTGCGGACGCCCACGGCTGTGGCGATCTGTTTGAATTCATCCGGCGTCAATGCGTCACGGTCGCAGAGAACAGCGGCGCGGAACAAGGCGCTTTGCAACTGGCGGACGTTACCTGGCCAATTATACGCCTTGAGCAAGGACAGCGCCTCGTCGGTAATGCCTAGGCTGCGCAGTCCCGGCTGCGTCGCCATTCGGCCAAGGAAATGGCGGGCGAGGGCAGGGATGTCGCTGGTGCGTTCGCGCAACGGCGGGATACGTAGCTGCACGACGTTCATCCGATAATAGAGGTCTTCGCGAAATACGCCGCTTTCAAGTTTTGCGGCAAGCTCGGTGTTGCTGGCGGAAAGAATGCGGACGTCAATGCGATAGCTATGCGGCGATCCCAAAGGTTGAATTTCATTCTCGGTTAGCAGCCGAACCAGCCGGATTTGCGTTTCCGTCGGCAAATGGTCGACCTCGTCCAAAAAGACGGTGCCGTTT
>JBEBKE010000097.1:0-9110 GCA_040079555.1 Sphingorhabdus sp.
TTTGAGCCGGGTCAGCACGCGGATTATCAACGAGGTGAAGGGGATTAACCGCGTGGTGTATGATTATACGTCAAAGCCACCGGGGACGATTGAATGGGAGTGAGCTAAGGCTTGCTACCACACCCCCAGTAAAGCCCCGTGGTGACAGCGTATTGCCGCTTAGCCTAAATATCGCGGATGCCATGGGAACCTACCAGAAAGGCGGCACTTGCCCGCCTTGCCGCTTTTTTGCCGCATGCGGGGCGCGACTATGCGTCAGGACGCAATGTTGATCGTGGGCCGCTTGACCGGTCGAACGTTTCTGCGCTGTCCCCGTACATCCGGCGGCGGATGATAACGGAGGAGGAAGTAGTTCGCGCAGTCTTGGCACAGCACAGTTTTCAGGCCGCTGAAAAGTTTATCCAAGAGGTCGCTTGGCGTACCTATTGGAAGGGCTGGTTGGAAATGCGACCGGAAATGTGGACGCGTTATCAGACTGAACTGGCGGCGCTCGTGGCAGACCTTACCTATAATTCTGCGCTAATCCGACGGCACCAAAAAGCGGTTGAGGGCCGCACCGGGATTGATTGCTTTGATGTCTGGGTCGACGAATTGCTGACTTATGGCTGGCTGCACAATCACACCCGCATGTGGTTCGCCAGCATCTGGATCTTCACGCTTGGCCTGCCCTGGCAATTGGGCGCAGCATTTTTTGAGCGACATTTGCTCGATGCTGATCCGGCGTCGAACACTCTGTCATGGCGCTGGGTTGCAGGGCTGCATACACGCGGCAAGCATTATGTCGCGCGGGCGGAAAACATTGAGATGAACACGCTGGGACGCTTTAACCCCGAAAGTCAGCTGAACGAGCGTGCTTTGCCGCTTTCCGAAGATGCTCCTGCGCCGCCCGCGATGATGCCGCAGTTAGATCGGACATCGTTGGATAAACGGGTCGCGCTGATTCTCACGGAGCAGGATTTGCATCCAGAAAGTTGGGCTTTGGATACTGAAGTCGTTGCGATTGCGGTGCTGCCGACTGCCAAGCACGCCGACGACAACAGCCCGGCAGCGGAGTTTTCACGCGGGGCGTTGGATGATGCAGCGGATCGGGCGCAGGCGTATTTTGGCTTACCGGTCGAGACTATTGAGGTTGACCAGCTCTCGGGCTGGGCGAAGGGGCATTATGTCCGCCAACTGGTCACCGCTTATCCGCCGGTTGGCGCAATTGCACAGCAACTTACCAGTGCCGAGAAAAGCCTAAAGCAAAACGGCCTAGAACTCGTTCGTCTCACCCGTGACTGGGACAGGAAATTATGGCCGCTTGCGACGGCCGGCTTTTTCAAATTGAAAACGAAACTTCCCGACATTGCGCAGGAATATGCGCTGGGCTAGCCTAGCCTTCAATCGCTACAAACTTGCCCGCCGCACGGTCTTTCTTCACTTTCAACCCATCAAACACCTGACCGCTCATCGCGATATAGACGCCAGCCTTTGCGACTTGCGCAGTCGCAAAGGCCATGCCGAGGTTGAAATTGGCATCAGTCTCGGCAAAGCGCGCGGGGGACAAGGCTCCGGTTAAGACCATCGTCTTGCCGGGAGCTTCAGCGGCAAGGACCTTCGCGGTTTCCGCCATCGTATCCGTGCCATGGGTGATTACGATGCGGGTTTCGGGTGCTTCGCGCGCGGCAGTCGCTATTGCAAGCCGGTCAGCATCGGTCAGCTCCAGACTGTCTTTACGCATCACTTCGACCAGTCGATAGGGCAAAGCCACCCGCGCCTCGGTCAACAACGCAGGGATGCCGCTGTCGACGATCTGATATTCGGACAAAACATCGAAATAGTTTTTGTCGATGGTACCGCCGGTGGTGAGGATAAGGATTGGGCTTTGCGTCATGGTTCGCCGCATAAAGCAATCCGCTGGGCAGGGATAGCCAGCGATGCTTGCCTCCGTCTGCGATAACGTTATGACTTCACGCACGATTTGAAAGGGCACAACATGGCCGTCACACTTTACGGAATACCCAATTGCGACACGGTGAAAAAGGCGCGGAATTGGCTGGATGCAAACAGCATCGCCTATGCGTTCCACGATTACAAAAAGGCCGGGGCCGATCCGGCAAAGCTGAAATCATGGTGCGGGGCCAAGGGATGGGAAACGATCCTGAACCGCGCGGGCACGACCTTCAAAAAACTGCCGGACGACGCCAAGGCCGGGCTGGACGAGGCGAAAGCCATCGCGTTAATGCTCGACCAGCCGAGTATGATAAAACGGCCTGTGGTGGAATACGCAGGCGGCATCTTGGTCGGCTTTAAGCCCGCCGAATGGGAAGTGGCTTTTGGCGTTTGACGCCGCTGTCACAGCGTTGAAACATAAACTGTGACGGGCTAAAATATGATCCGCACCCTTCTCGCTTTGTCGCTTTTGTTAGTAACGCCCGGCTGCGCAACCAGCGGGCTAGAGGAGGCGAATATGGCCAATACGAAACCGATCATCATTGCGCATCGCGGTGCCAGTGGCGAACGCCCGGAACATACCATCGCCGGTTACACGCTGGCGATTGAACAGGGCGCGGATTATATCGAGCCTGACCTGGTGCTGACCAAAGACGGCGTATTGGTCGCACGGCACGAGAACGCCATATCAGAAACCACCGATGTCGCGGCGCACGCGGAATTTGCCGACCGCAAAATGACGAAGACCATCGACGGTCAAAAGGTCACTGACTGGTTCACCGAAGATTTCACGCTCGCTGAACTGAAAACTTTGCGCGCCAAGGAGCGGCTGCCGATGCTGCGCAGCGCCAACACCGCGTTTGACGGTCAATTCGAAATCCCGACCTTTGAAGAGATCATTCAATTGGCGCAGGCCAAGTCAAAGGAGACGGGGCGGACAATAGGTATCTATCCCGAAACCAAACATCCCAGCTATTTCGCCTCAATCGGTTTAGCGCATGAAGCGCCGCTGCTGAAAATGCTGACGCAATATGGGATGAACAATGCGGACAGCGCAGTGTTCATCCAAAGCTTTGAGGTCGGCAACTTGCAAACACTAAGCCATAAGACCAACGTCAAACTGATCCAGCTGATGGACAATGAAGGCGGTCCGGCAGATTTGCCGGGAACTTTATATGCCAACATGGCAACAGCCGCCGGATTGAATGCGATTGCCGAATATGCCGAAGGCATTGGTCCCAACAAGGCGTTGGTTATCCCGCGCACTTTGCTGGGCAATTTGGGTGAGCCGACCACTTTGGTTACGGATGCCCATGCCTTTGGCCTTGCAGTGCATCCCTGGACATTCCGGCGTGAGAATTACTTTCTGCCGCTCGCCCAGAAATCCGGTATTAATCCCGCCGCGCACGGTGATCTGGTCACCGAAATCCGAGCCTTTATCGCTGCCGGTGTCGACGGATTTTTCAGCGACAATGTGGCCGAGGCATCCGCTGCTATCCAATAACAGCATGGCGCGACAATGTGCGCCAAAGGATCGCGGTTGAAACGGCAAGCAGCGTCATCGCAAGAATGAACGGTGCGCCGGGGAAATAGAGTCCCTGATTGTCCGCGAACATCCCGAACATCGATGTCATCATTATCGGGCCGATGATGGATGTGAGGCTGATCGTGCTGGCGATCGCGCCTTGCAACTCGCCCTGCGCATCTTCGCTGATCCGTTTTGACATTAATTCCTGCATCGCCGGAAAGGTCAACGCCGTCACTGTTCCGATCAGGATAGCAGCAATCGTGTGCCACGTTGTTTGGGCAAATGCGAGGATCAGATAGGACGGCAGGCCAAAAAACAGGCTCCATCGCGCAGTCGCGACCGGTCCAAACCGGGCAATGGCCTTGCCGACAAACACGCCTTGCGTGACCGCGATCATCGTTCCGTATAACGCCACGGTCAAACCAATCGCCAGCGGCCCCCAACCAAATTGCAGCGCGCCATAATAGCCCCAAATAGAAATGTTGGCTTGCGCCGATAGCTGCATAAAAAAGACTGTCAGCAGACATCCCATCACCAGCGGCGTCTTCATCATTTGCAGTAACGCGCCAAACGGGTTCGCCCGCGCCAGATCGAACGGACGGCGGCGATCCTGCGGCAAAGTTTCGCGCAGGATGAACCAGCCAACCAGCGCCCCGCCAAGCGACAGCGCGCAGGCAATCAGGAACGGTAGCCGGTCGCTATATGTGCCCGCCAACCCGCCGATCACTGGGCCAAAGACAAAGCCTGCAGCACCCGCACCACCCATCATGCCAAAAACGGCGCCGCGCTTTTCAGGCTCGACGATATCGGCGATACAACTGTTCGCAGCGCCCCATGTAGCCCCCATTACACCCGCAATGATCCGCCCGACAAAAAGCCAGATCAGGGTCGGCGCCCAAGTCATGAACGCATAATCGATCCCCAGCGCAGTCAAAGTAAGCAGCAACACGGGGCGACGTCCAAAGCGGTCAGAAAGCCCGCCGATAACAGGTGCAAACAGGAACTGCATAAACGCATAGGCAAAGAACAACAGCCCGCCAATTTCGGCGGCACGGTCAACGCTAACATCGGCGATGCCCATGATCAGCGTTGGCATGACCGGCATGATCAAGCCGATGCCCATCATGTCGATAAACACGATGAACGCAACCAACCCCAAAAGCGCACGGTTATCCGATGGTGCTACATTCTCCCCCATCGGCACGGAATAAGCGGCGCCCGCTTTGTGGTCAACTGGCACGGTTAGGCCGACTGAGGGCAGTTGCGATCCCATCAAACGACAAGAAACTGTCACAGGACTGCCGTTTGCCTGTCATCTTAATCGATTACGCGCTGCGACGTCGATCAAGGGGACATCACAATGAACGATGCGGCGCTGAACGTAGAAAACACGATCGCTTCACTGGCCTCGGGCACGACGCCGCCCTGGCTCAACCTTCCCGAACCGCGCAGTTTCTGCCCGCCGACGAAGCACCGCACGGTGTGGATTTCCGACATCCATCTGGGCACGCGCGGCTGCAATGCCGAAATGCTGGTCGAGTTTTTGCGGTCGATCCAATGCGATACTTTGTATCTGGTCGGTGACATCATCGATGGCTGGCAATTGAGCAAAGGCTGGCACTGGCCGCCCGCGCATAATGAAGTTGTGCGCCGCATATTGAAAATGGCACATCGCGGAACGCGCGTCGTCTATGTCGTGGGTAATCACGACGAAATGCTGCGTGATTATGCAGGGTTCAGCTTTGGCGGGGTAGAGATTGTCAACGAGACGATCCATGATTGCAAAGATGGTCGCAAATTGCTGATCACACACGGCGATGCCTTTGATGCGGTTGTGATGTATGCCCGCTGGCTGGCGGTGCTCGGCGACAAAGCCTATTCGTTGCTGTTGCGGCTGAACATCTTGCTGGCGGCGATCCGCAAAAAGTTCGATCTGCCTTATTGGTCTTTATCGGCCTATGCGAAGCGCCGCGTCAAAAATGCCGTCGAGTTTGTTGGTCGGTTTGAAGAGGCCGTTGCGCGCGCTGCGATGGAACGCGGGCTAGACGGTGTTGTTTGCGGTCACATCCACACCGCAGAAATCCGCCAGATCGGCGATATCACTTATTACAACGACGGCGATTGGGTCGAAAGCTGTACTGCCTTGGTCGAGGAACCCGATGGCAGTTTCCACATTATCGATTGGGCACTGACAAAGCGTGAAGCAGCGGCGGCAAAGGTGGCAGCATGAGGATCGCAATCGCCACCGACGCATGGATGCCGCAAGTCAATGGCGTGGTCCGCACGTTAAGCACCACAGTCAACGCGCTGATCAATCGCGGCCATGAAATCGAGCTGATCACGCCGCAGCAGTTCTTTACTGTGCCGATGCCCGGCTATAGCGAAATCCGCCTTGCCGTTGCTCCGCGTTTTGGCGCGCGGCGCGCACTGGCGGAGTTTAATCCGGATATTGTCCATATCTCGACCGAAGGGCCGATTGGATGGAGCGCGCGGGGCTGGTGCTTATCGCACGACAAACCCTTTACCAGCGCCTTTCACACACGCTTTCCTGATTATGCCTCGGTCCGCACGGGGCTTTCGCCGGACCGGTTTTGGCCCATTATGCGGCGCTTTCATGCGCCGTCAAAAGCGGTGCTGGCAGCGACGCCGGGATTGATGGCGGAACTATCCGAGCGGGGAATTCCGCAAACGCGCCTGTGGTCGCGTGGTGTTGATACGGCGATTTTTCATGACAATCAGCCGCCGCTCGATAGCCTGTCGCATCTTCCTCGACCTTTGTTTCTGTCGGTGGGCCGCGTGGCCAAAGAGAAGAACCTTGAGGCGTTTTTGAACAGTCAGATTATCGGCTCCAAAGTCGTAGTCGGCGACGGTCCGATGCTGGAGGAGTTACGCGCCAAATATCCCGACGTCCATTTCACCGGATCGTTGCAAGGAACCGAACTGGCTGGAGCCTATACCGCCGCCGACGTCTTTGTATTCCCCAGCAAGACTGACACGTTCGGGCTGGTACTGATCGAAGCGCTGGCGTGCGGGATTCCGGTCGCGGGCTATCCCGTGGCGGGGCCGATGGATATTGCCGGAATAGATGGTCGCGGGCCGACCTCTCATTTGGACAATCCGGTGGGTGCGCTGAACGATGATTTGGCAGTTGCGATGATGCAGGCGCTTAGCTGTAACCGCCGCGATGCCGCAGCCTATGGCCGGACATTTTCATGGGATCGCTGCACCAGCCAATTTGAAGAAGCCTTAGAATCGGCGATTGCCAGCCAAGCTTTGGTTCCGGCTTAGCCCAGCACAGCCTGACACACCGCGCGAATGGCGGCGGGGTCAGAGATAAAGGCCATATGCGAACAGTGAAGTTCGGTGTTGGTATCGGCCTCGCCGGGCTCTCCGCAAGCAGAATGCGGCGCGACAACGCCGTCATGTCGTGACCACAAAGCGACCGTTTCAACCGGCGGCTTTTCATGCGGAGTCGCTGCAATCGGCGGGTTATCGACCTTGTGTCCCGCAACCCATTCATACAGCCGCCACGCGTTATTGGCGCGCATATTGCCCGAAAATGGTGTTCCCAATGTAATCACTTTGCGCACACGGTCCGGCGCATATTTGGCGTATTCGCGCGCGACTAAGCCGCCAAGGCTCCAGCCGATGAGCGTCAGCGGCTGATCCAGTTCGAGCGTAACAAGCCTGCGATCCAGCTTGTCAAAGAGGTCCGCTTTGATCCCGGCATTGCGGCCAAGCCCCCAGCCATGCGCGCGAAAACCAGCGCCGCTCAGCGATTTGCGCAGCCGCGATGTTGCAACGTCAGAGGCCAGAAATCCGGGCAGCACCATCACCGCGCGGCCATCGCCTTTCACTCCGGTTTGCACAGGGGCGGCAAAGCTTGCGCGTGCGCGCATCGCGGCAAAGCTGCCCGCTTCGCGCATCAGTAAAGGAAGCGCAGGGGCGGAGCGGCTAAGTCCGAAATCGTTGGGGAATCGCGATGCCATGATGGCAACCTTATCGGCCCCAGAGATTTATGGAAGATTTATGAAACTATTTTTTCAGTTTGATTACAAAAATACAGGCAGCGGCGTTATTCGGCCACCGTCGGCAATTCAGAAGGAACGTCTTCTAACACAGGCTGCGCCGGTGCAAAGACCGGCGGCGGTGGGGGCGGTGGGGTCGCGGCACTTCGGTTCAGTTGATCGAGTGCCTGATGCACCGCTATCGCGCGCGCGGCGTCGGCCATCCATGCAGATGCGGAGGCAGAACCGGGCATCGCGCGAACAGCCTGCGCAGCGGCTGCGATGTCGCCGGAAATAATAAGCCCACGAATCCGCCCAACTCGCGCGGCACTTGCTGTTATCGGCGCATCGTTGGAACGCCGCACAAACAGGCTATTCATCTCGCGGCGCGCACGGTCCCATAATGTTTCAACGGGCAACAGAAGTTGCGGTGTGATGCTGTCAAAACCAGCCAGCAATTGCGCGTTCGATATTGGCTTTTTGCTGCCACTTGCAATGATCGCCAATGCTTGCGGCTGGCTGGCGGCAAAGGTCACTTGTAAGCGGCTGCCCAGCGGACCCAGTGCTTTGCCCGCCTCTATGCTGTCGCGCACGTCCTTGACGAGCAGCATCGCCTCGGCTTGGCTGGCGCTTGGCTGAATAATCGTGGGTACGGCGAAACCGGCGTTGGGTACCAGACTTGCGATCTCGTCTTTGGGTTCTGGTGCCGCGACGGCGGCGGGCGCGGTTTTTGTGGCCCAGGGCAATTGGCCATTGGCAGAAAGATAGGCAAAGCCGCCAGCGCCGCCGGCAAATGCGAGGATCAGCAATGCTGTAATGCTACGCCAGCTCATATCTCTTCCTTCGGATCGTTGGTTTCTAGGCTTGGCTTACCAAGGTCTGCGAGCGCCGACAACAAAGCGATATCGGCAGGGCGTTCGGCAATCGCCACCCCGCGCCAGCCAGCACCTGCCGCCTCGGCAATCGTGGGCGAGAACGCCGCTATGGTAATCGCCGCACGATCAAGACCGAAATCTGCGACAGCCTTTGCAAATAGCTGAGCAGCACGCGGTGAATGAAGCGCCACCGCGTCCGCCGAAGCGATCACGGCGGCAACGTCAGCGGTCAGTTTCTTGGGCCCAGAAGCATATCCAATCACCGTCGTCACCTTGAGTGCCTTGGGCATATTCTTTGGCATCTTGATCGGTCGGTGGTCCGCCCCCGCCAACCACAGCAGCCGCCTGTGCCCCATGTCGCTCGCGGCCTTCACAGCCGCAGCGGCGTCAGAAGTACCAACGGTCGCCGCATCCAGCCGCGCCGCGCGAGCCGCCTCTGCTGTCCGTTCGCCCACCGTATGCACTGGCAGCGCGCGCAGGCTTTCCAGCCCCGCGCCGCCAAAGCGGACAGCGTTGGCGCTGGTCAGCAGCAATGCATCATAATCGGCGGGATCGGCCAATTCCCATTTAGCCGCCTGCACCTCGAAAAAGGGAAGCAATATGGGAGAAAGCCCTGCTTCACGCGCGCGTTCTGCGCTGGCGCTGGCGCCGGGCTCGGGGCGGATGATAAGGAGTTTCATGGTGTGAACAACGCTTTCAATGCGGGGCTGGCTTTCGCCAATAATTGCTGCGCCAAAGCGATTGGGTCATCGCCTTCGCCGACATGGC
>JBEBKE010000098.1:0-8980 GCA_040079555.1 Sphingorhabdus sp.
ATCGAAATCGTCACCCATTGGATTGGATTGTGGCGCATGTTGACGCAACGGGCTGACATCAAGCTTTTCCGGCCACCAAAACTGGTTAGAGTTAGAGTTTGCCTGAGCCTGTGCATGCGCCGCGCTCGACAAAGACAACGGGGTCATCGCCGTTGCCAAGAGTGCAATGATCTGGATGGACTTGATACGCATTGGTGGAACCTCCGTATTTGTGTCGGCAGCCGATATCCGCAGATCGCGACATGCTCGCGGCCACGCGTCGACCGAACAATAGGATGCTTGCAGATGCTGACGACTGTCTGACGGTCGAAAAAACAGCACGCGTGTCCATCGAACAATAATTTCGCGAACGCGAAGCTGTCAGATGCCGGTCAGGATTGTGTTCGAAGCTGATTTTCTAGGAGACCTATTATGGCGAACAGCACTATGCATCAAAGTGCCAAGATTTCAGTCTGGGACCCGGGTGTCCGCATTTTTCATTGGCTGCTGGTCGCATCTGTTTTGATAGCCTTTCTGTCTTCGGAGGAAGACAGTCTGATCGCCAACTGGCACATTACCGCCGGTTGGGTTGCTGCGGCCCTGATCGTGTATCGTCTTGCTTGGGGTTTCGTTGGCGGGGAGCACGCACGCTTCGCAAATTTCGTAAAGCCCCGGGAAATTGGTGGGCATATCAAACATCTTTTGTCCGGTTCGGCAGAGGCCTCAGTCGGTCACAACCCGCTCGGCGCAGTCGCTGTGCTGGCACTCTTGGCGCTTTGTAGCTTTGTGGGCTGGACAGGAATCCAGCTTCAAACCGGCGGCGGTGAAGAGGATATTCACGAAGTTGCCGCCTATGCACTACTCGGTCTGATCGCCCTTCACGTCGTTGCTGTAATTGTAATGTCGATTATGACCCGCGACAATCTGCTTCTGGCAATGATCACCGGAAAGAAAAGCGCTGCCCGCCATCCAGGCGCGAAATCGACCGTCAAACTCGGGCTCAGCGGCGTTATTCTGGCGTTTTTGATCCTGTCCGGCACTGTATTTGTGGTACTGCAGCTCGATCCGCAGGCCTTCAGTACCCAAAGCCGGGATTCGGACGAAGCGCGTGAGCATTCCGATCTTGATCGAGATGACGACTAGCGTCCGGACCCTGATCCAAGTAAATGTGTACTTTGGCCAATCCCGTATGATCAATTAGGCTGACAGTCTTTCGGAAGGTGGTCGAACGTGCGCTTGTTAATTGTTGAAGATAGTAAGCGACTGGCCACCCTGATTGCGGATGGCTTGGCCAAACGGGGATTTGCATGTGATATTGCCGAAAATCTCGCAGATGCCGATCTGTCGCTAGGCTCCGCATGTTATGACACGATCATACTCGATCTCGGCCTGCCGGATGGAGATGGGATAGCGTGGCTCAAGGCGAAGAGGGCGTCACGCGAATTCGTTCCGGCGTTGGTATTGACAGCACGCGGCGGTCTGGAAGATCGCGTCGCCGGGCTTGATGCAGGCGCAGATGATTATCTGGTAAAGCCCGTTGATATCGAGGAACTTGCTGCACGCGTGCGCGCCTTGTTGCGCAGACCGGGGCCGCGTGTCGCAACTGTGCTTGAGGCCGGAAAATTGCGGTTTAATGTCGCCACGCGCGAAGCAGAGACACCTACGCAACGCATCGAATTGTCGCGTCGCGAAGCCGATCTTCTGGAACTGCTGATTCGCCGACAGGGCGTCGTTGTCGTGCGGGCAACGATCGAGGATGCCCTATACGGGTTCAACGAGCCGGTGACGCCAAATGCTATCGAAGCGACTGTTTCGCGGCTTCGCCGAAAACTTGATGATGCGGGTTGCGACGGACAGCTCCATACCGTGCGTGGCGTTGGCTACTTGTTGAGAGAAGATGCAGAATGAACGGCAAAACCTCCATATTTCGGACCTTGGCACGCGGACTGGCAATAGTCGGATTTGTCGGCGCGGCTTTTCTTCTGATTGCCGTCGTGATTGAATATCGCTTAACTTTTGAGGATCTTTCGACGGCCGACGCATTTCGGGCGGCGTTAAGGGAGGTGATCGAACATGTCGCATTGCCCATTGCAACATTGCTGGTGCCGATGGCAATTGCCAGTCTGTGGGTCATGCGCCGCGCGTTCCGCCCTTTAAGCGAAGCAGCAGCAGCGCTCGATGAATTGACCGTCCAGGACCGAGATATCCGGATCGATGACCGGTCATTGCCGACGGAGGTTGTTCCCTTTACCCAAGCCGTCAACAAGTTGCTGACAAAACTCGCCGATGCGGCCAATCATCATGAGGCTTTCGCTGCCGATATTGCACATGAGTTGCGGACGCCGCTTTCGTCGCTGATGCTCGAACTCGATGAAATTGATGGTCCTGCAGCGGCGCGGATGAAGGGCGATGTGGCTGCTATGTGCCGATTGATCGACCAGCTCATGCTGCTCGCACAAATGGATGCCCAGCAAGCGGCCGCAACGTCGACCGACACAGTCGATCTGAATGAAGTTGCACGCGATGTGGTCGCTCGAGCAGCTCCGCCCATTATTGCCGCCGGAAAATTGATCGAATTGTCACCAAGCGAAGAGGCAGCGACAGTTTATGGGCGCAGGGAAGCGATTGCAGCGGCGCTTCGCAACCTGATCGAAAATGCGGTACGGGTGACGCCAAAGGGTGGCAGTATCCTTGTTGCTGTGAGCAGTGCCCCCAGTGTGCGCGTCGCAGATGACGGACCGGGACTGTCGCCTGAGCAACTGGCCAGATTGATCCAGAGGAACCGGCGATCTGATCACAGCAGCCCGGATGGAGCTGGACTTGGTTTGGCAATTGTCGACCGGATCATGCTGTTGCACGGAGGTCGCGTGCAGACTTACCAAGACACGCGGGAGCTTATTCTCGATTTTTCTTAGTCTGACAGCTTCATAATATTGCCGTCAGGAAGTTGTCAGCTCGTGCCGTCAATGCGGCTTCATGCAACGCAAACACTATATCGTCGCAATTGCTGCGATCTTGTCGCTCGCCATCGCGCTCATAGCTTATTTATGGGCTACAGGCGGCGTTTCCGGTACCGTTTCGAGTTCCTCATCCGCCGGCCCTCGGGTCGCACCAGGTGCCCTTACAGCCACTCAAATCGAACGGCTGGGCATCCGGACCGCACCGGCGGAGGCTGCGGTGGACGTTCCTTTGGGAACTGTCCCCGCAGTCATATCGCTGCCGCCGGAAGCTCAAGTGGCCGTAACGGCACCATTTGACGGGGCCGTCATCCGATTGTTTGTCGTTCAAGGCCAGGCAGTATCAAAGGGACAGGCATTGGCGCTGCTCAAAAGCCGCGAGCCAGTGCAATATGGAGCAGAGTTGGCGCGCGCTCATGCGCGCCTGGCGCTTGCCGAAGTGTCCGCAGCGCGAACCCGGCAACTGGTTGATGAGGGCATCATTGCCGCTTCTCGTGCCGACGAGATGAATGCACAAATTCGCGTCGCGCGCACTGACGTATCTGAAAACGCCCGCATTCTTTCCCAGGCTGGCGCGAGTGCAAATGGTAATTTGACGCTGCGCGCACCCATTGCCGGTCGTGTCGCAATGGTCAATGTCCAGACCGGCGGTCCAGTCGGCGGGACTACGGCGCCGTTTGTCATCGAGAACAACGCGGCGCTCACGCTCGATCTGCAATTGCCCGAACGACTGGCAAATTCGGTTGCGCCCGGCATGACTGTAGTTTTGCAAAGCCCCGGAGGTGGAACTGAAATTCAGGGCACGATCCTTTCGGTCGGCGCTTCGATGGATCCGCTGACTCGTTCGATACCGGCAAAGGCGCGGATTGGTGCTGCCCCCTCGTTAGTGCCGGGCAAATCGGTGATGGCCATCATCAAGGGGGCGAGTATCCAATCAGGAGCGAGTGTTCCTGCCTCGGCTCTGACCCAGATAGATGGGAAGGAGCATGTTTTTGTTCGCGTTGGTAACCGTTTCGAACGCCGCGGTGTAGTCAGCGCCGGGCGGGCGGATGGACGAGTGTTGATTTCCGAAGGATTAAAGCCTGGCGACCTTGTGGCTATATCCGGGATCAGCGAACTCAAAGCCATGCTCGAGGGGAACTAAGCGTGCTCCGCAAGCTGGTTGAAACCGCGCTCTCGCTGCGCATGGCGGTTCTGGCGTTGTCGCTTGCACTCGCCGCTGTCGGCGCATGGTCTTTCGTAAACCTGCCAATCGATGCCTTTCCAGACATCAGTTCGGCGCAGGTCAAGATCATCCTGAAAGCGCCTGGCATGACTCCGGAGGAAGTGGAAAGCCGCGTTATTACTCCCATCGAAATGGAGATGCTCGGCATACCAGACCAGACGATCCTGCGTTCGGTGGCCAAATATGCGATTGCTGACATCACGATCGATTTCAAAGACGGCACCGATATCTATTGGGCGCGCAGCCAAGTCGCCGAGCGCCTCGCCAACGCGTCCGGCGATCTCCCGGCCTCGGTCGAAGGTGGCATGGCACCGATCTCTACACCGCTATCCGACATGTATATGTTCACTATCGAGGGCCCGATGTCGCTGGCCGAAAAACGGCGGTTGCTTGACTGGACGATCCGCCCCGCTTTGCGGACCGTGCCCGGCGTTGCCGATGTCAATGCACTCGGCGGTTATGTCGAGACGTTCGAGGTGCAGCCCAATCTGGCCGCGCTGGCTGCGGCGAATCTCAGTGTCGAAGACCTGAAAAATGCCATTGAAAGCAGCAATCGCAATGACGGTGCCGGGCGTCTGGGGGGTGGCGAGGAAGCGCTGATCGTTAGGTCTGTAGGCGCGATCAAGACGCTGGATGACCTCGCTTCGGCGGTGGTTCGCAGCACGGGTGGCACCGTTGTGCGCGTTGCTGACGTGGCGGCGGTCCGAACGGGTAGCCTCACACGCTACGGGGCTGTCACCAAAAATGGCAAGGGTGAAGCCGTTCAAGGTCTTGTTATCGGGCTACGCGGTGCCGATGCGAGCAAGGTTGTCGCCGGGGTCAAAGAGCGCCTTGCCGAACTGGAGCCGTCATTGCCCGCGAATGTGACCATCGCTCCGTTTTACGACCGATCAGACTTGATCGGGCGCGCGGTCTGGACCGTCGAGGAGGCGCTGGTCGAAGCGACGATATTGGTTGTCCTGCTCCTCTTGCTCTTTCTGGGAGACGTCCGCGCGTCGATCATCGTCGCGCTCGCGCTACCCATGGCAGCGCTACTGACATTCATCTGCATGCGGGCAATGGGTTTGACTGCTAATCTGATGAGTCTCGGCGGTCTGGCCATCGCTGTCGGGATGCTGGTTGATGGCGCAGTCGTCGTAATCGAAAATGTGGTCGAGCGCCTGTCCGATGCCAGACATAAAGGCGTTTCCAAACTGAATAGCGTGTTTGTGGCCACGGCAGAAGTCGCCACTCCTGTTGCTTCGGGCATGGCGATCATTGCGCTGGTTTTCTTGCCGCTGCTGACACTGGAGGGGCTGGAAGGTAAGCTATTCGCACCCGTTGCCATGACCATTGTTCTCGCGCTTCTGTCTGCACTTGTCCTGTCGCTTACGCTGGTGCCGGTGCTGGCCTTTTATGTCCTCAAGCAGTCCGACCACCATCATGAGCCTTGGCTGATGCGTCAGTTAAGCCCGCGTTATGCGCAATTGTTGGCGTCGTCGTTCGCCCACAAGCGCCGGGTTTTTGCGGGGGCGGGAGCCGCACTGCTGGTTGCTGCATTGGCCTATTCCGTGACCGGCAAGACATTCCTGCCGACCATGGATGAAGGGTCGATGATCGTACAGCTGACGAAATTGCCAAGCATTGGTATCGATCACAGCACTGCTGGCGATCTGAAGGTGCAAAAGGCGATCCTGAAGGACGTACCTGAAGTGCGGGCCGTGATCGCCCGGGTCGGCAGCGACGAACTTGGCCTAGATCCGATGAGTCCGAACGAAACCGACAGCTTCCTTGAGCTCAAGCCGCGCGACGAATGGCGCGTGAGCGACAAGGACTGGCTTACCGAAAAGATACGGACGGTGATGGCCGATTTCCCCGGAATTGAGCCCAGCTTCACGCAGCCGATCGAAATGCGGATCTCCGAAATGTTGACCGGCGCGCGCGGAGATCTCGTCATCAAACTTTTCGGGCCGGATCTCAAGGAACTGTCGCGACTGGCGGGGGAAATCCAAGGCAGGCTACAAAAAATCGAAGGCACGACCGAAGCCATGACGGTCGCCAACGATACCGTCGATTATCTGCAACTGGATATGGACCGGGTTGCAGCTGGCCGTGCGGGCATGCCGGTCGATATGCTTCAGGACATGATGCGCGCGAACGTCGAGGGCATACGCGCAGGTGTTGTGGCCGATGGCAATCGCCGAGTGCCGATCCTGATCAAAGGCACGGGCAGCGCTGGCATGGATACGGCGACCTTTGCAGACCAGCTCTATCGGGCGCCGTCGGGTCAGTTGCTGCGCGCCAGCGATGTCGCGACGGTCGCGCAGGTCGCAGGGCCGGTTAAGCTCGAACATGAAAACGGATCGCGCTTTGCGATGATCCAGGCCTTTGTCGGCGGCCGCGATCTGGTCAGCTACGTCGAAGCGGCCAAGCGCGACATCGGCGCAAACGTTACTTTGCCGCAAGGCTATAGACTCGTGTGGGGTGGCCAGTTCGAAAATCAGCAGCGTGCGTCAGCGCGCTTGATGGTCGTGCTACCGATATCGTTGCTGCTCATTTTTCTTGTTCTTTATGCGACCCTCGCCTCGGTGCGCGCCTCGATCCTGATCCTCATCAACATTCCTTTTGCAATGGTCGGCGGGATGATTTCACTGGCAATATCGGGGGAGTATCTCTCGGTGCCTGCATCGGTTGGCTTCATCGCGTTGCTCGGCATCGCGGTTCTGAACGGGCTGGTTTTGGTGTCTTACTTCCGACAACTTCGGGAAACAGGGTTATCTTTGTCCGATGCCGTGAAGATAGGCGCAGCCCGTCGCCTTCGCCCCGTTCTAATGACTGCAAGCATCGCTGCCTTTGGCCTGGTTCCATTGCTATTTGCCAGTGGTCCAGGTTCTGAGATCCAACGCCCCTTGGCCATCGTTGTCATTGGCGGATTGATCAGCGCCACATTGCTGACGCTTATACTGCTCCCAATCCTCTACGAGCGCTTCGGAGAAAACAAGGCTGAACGCGAAGCGGGATTGCAAGATCTGCCTGCAGGAGAAAGCGCATGAGGCGCGCCGTTTTTGTCGCGCTTGCCGGCGCACTTCTCGTTTCAGCCGCATATGCCGAGCAAGGCCTCCCACCTGAAGATCAGGTTCAGCTCGTGCTCGACGAGCACCCAATGGTGCTCGCTGCCAAGGCACGGACCAATGCGGCCCGCGCTGATGCCAGGGCCCTACGGGCCGGGCCACACGAATTCACCCTGACAACAACGATGGTGCGCCGCTCGGTGGATATTGAGGGACGCTATAGTGAATATGACGCCACGCTAACCCGCCCATTTCGCCTTCCCGGAAAGGCAAAGATTGACCGCGCCGCTGGTGACTATGGCGTTACCGCCGCCGAGAACCGCGCCGAGGATGCGAAACATCAAATGGCGGTTTTGCTCGCAGATCTTTGGTGGGATTGGCTCGGGGCTGCGGCGGAACAAGGGGTTGACCGGCAAGCGACCGAAAATCTTGCACGTTCGCTGACAAGCGTCAGGCGGCGTGTTGAACTTCGCGATGCCAGTCAGCTTGAGGCAGATCAAGCCGAAGCAGCGCTAGGCGCGGCGAACCTGCAGGCTGAGCAATCGGCTGGTCGCGTGGTATTCGCCCGTGTCCGTATTTCTTCACAATTTCCTGGCCTCATGTTGCCGGAACACCCGGAGCAATTGCCATCGCCAACACTGCCGGACGGCGGACTGTTGCCGTTGCGCGACCTTGTGATCGCACGCAGCCATGAAATCGCAGCAGCCAAGGCCGAGGCTGATCGCATGCAGGCATTGTCCGACCGCGCGCGGCGCGATAAAATTGCCGATCCGTCGTTCGGCCTGCGTGCGTTCAGCGAGCGCAGCGGTCAGGAGAAGGGCGTGGGAGTGATTGCCTCGATCCCCATTGGCGGCGGTCATCGCAGCGCGCTGGCCGACAAGGCCGCAAGCGAAGCGATAGCTGCAGCCGCCGAAGCCGCCGCCGTAAATTTTGATGTTCAGGAAATGGCTGACGGCGGTTATGCCAAAGCTCAGGCCGCATGGGATGCATGGCTTCGCAGCCGCGACGGTGCAAAAGCTCAGGTCGCAGCCGTCCTAAAGATGCGTCGCGGACATGATCTTGGCGCCATCGACTTGGCAGATTTGCTCCTGTCGGAGCGCCAAACACAAGATATGTTCCGGACCGAAGCGCAAGCGCGAACAGAGGCGCTCAGGGCAATAACGCGGCTTCGCATCGATAGCCATGAGCTTTGGATTGGCGATGACTAGGCGGTCAGTGATCGTCAAAAGCTCATTCTTAGTTCTGCTAAATGGTCAACTTCAAATGAATAGCGAACTATAAGGCCCCGACAGAACAAAAGCACCATCTGGCGAACGGTGAGCACGCGGGCAGGGCATACCCAGACCCAAGAAGCCAGCCAGTCCGTTCCGCTATTTCAACTCGTCATCGGAGGTAATCCGCCTGGTTGTGATGATGTAAGTGCGTTCCCGCCGAGTTTGCGGAACGTCGAAGTTCTGTTGTTCGAACGGGATATTGATCTGTCCTATGAGACCGTGCGCTTTTGGTGGAACCGGTTCGGGCCATTGTTTGCAGCCGATATCCGCAGACAGCGTGTATCACGGATGAGGGGCTTCAAGCACTGGAACTGGCATCTGGATGAGATGTACGTGACCCGAAGGGCGGCGTAGCCAACATCGGCGGCGAGATGCATTATCTGTGGCGTGCGGTCAATCAAGAAGGCGAAATTCTGGAGAGTTACGTCACCAAGACCCGCGACAAGAAGGCAGCCCTTGCCTTCATCAAGAAGGCGCCGAAACGCCATGGTTCTG
>JBEBKE010000099.1:0-8901 GCA_040079555.1 Sphingorhabdus sp.
TGCATCGAATCTCCGTATAGGGAGATGATTTGACGCAAAAAGTTCACCGGAAGCATGCCGCGACCGGTGTTTTCCTCTTCCATGATGATCTGGGTCAAAACGCTGTGCGTGATATCTTCGCCAGACTTTGCGTCAACAACCTGAAACTCCACGTTTTTACGGGTGAGTTCTGCCAAATAATCCAACGTGATATATTTAGACGATCGTGTATTATAAAGCCGCCGGTTTGCATATTTCTTAATGATAACAATGCCATCAGCGCTTTTCTCGGCCTTTTTCGCCATTGCACACCCTTTTCCATCGCCGTTTATCGATGTTTAGCGCAGTCTATTGTGCACTGCAACTTATACCAATATTGAAAGGCCCGAGCGGTCAAATTTACCGCACGGGCCTATCACGAGCTATCGTTGATGGATCACAATGAAAGTTAGAGCCCGCCGGGTCCGCAATCTTTCTTCAGATAATCCAGCATTTTTGAATAAAGCGACTGCTGGTGATCAAACATCAGGGTCCGCGAAAAGTGATCAGCTCCTTTAAGCGTCAGATACTGAGCGTTGGTCTTGCCTGCTTTTTCCATTGCCGCTTTATAGTCTATATAATGATAATATTCCACACGTGCATCGACGTCACCGTGCACCATCAGCAGAGGGATATTTGCCTTATCTACATTCTTGATCGGGTTCCAGCCGATCATACCGCGTCGTCTTGCCCAATCGTCCAGCGCTTTTGGCGTATCTGACCCGCGACGCCCGTAGTAAGATTTCTCGGGATCAGCAACCGCAGCGCCCGCAATCGCGCACTGGTAAACTTGGGGAGTCCGCTGCGTCGCAACAAGCGCGGCGTAACCACCATAGGACCATCCAAACATCGCGATGCGATCTTTATCCACCACTCCTTCTTTCACCAGATACTGTGCGCCGTCATCCTTGTCGTCCTGCATCGCCAGGCCATGCTGGCCATAAGCGGAGTCAAAGTGATCTTTTCCCCATCCAACTGACATGCGGTATTGAGGCTGGAGCACCATGTACCCATTATTAGCGAGGACTTGACCCCACTCATCGTAACCGATCACTTCGTTAACGTGCGGGCCGCCATGGGGTAAAACAATGAGGGGAAATGGCCCTTTGCCTTTTGGAATCGTCATATAAGCCGGAATAATCCGTCCGTCCCGCGCAGGATATTTGAAGAATTCGACGTTGTTGAGATCTGCCGCCTTGATCCCGGGGTTTTCACTTGCCAGCTTCATACCTTTGCCATCTTTGACAAACCAATAGGAACCAGGATCTTTAGGGCCACTATTGAATACAATCATCGATTTCCCATCACGCGACCTGCTGGTGACGTCAATTTGGTGGGCGTTCTGAATCTTGCTTTCCAGCGATTCGTAGAGCGTCTGTTCCTCTTTATCGAACCAATGATATTCATATTTCGCACCAGAATAGATTGCGGCAACTATATTATTGTTGCCCGCCCAACGCATCGAAGACCGCTTAACTCTAAGCACATCAGCATCGGGGTTCGAGTAGAGTTTCTCGCCAATCTTTCCGGTGGTGAAATCAAATTCAAACAGGCCAGTCTTATCCTCGCCACGATTGTCGATGAAATATCCCTTGCTCGGATCAGTGCCGCTTACACCAGCAAAACCGTGAATACCGCTGAGCACGCGGTAGAGGTTTTCATGTTTGTTGAGGTCGAATTTTTCGCTAAATTCCTTCCACGAGCCATCGCCCGGGGCGCGGTAAAAGAACACCTGAGAGTCTCCCGAGCCTCCCGTTGTGAACCTTGGATTGCCGTCGAGGTCAAACTCTGCGCTGGGATACTTCGCGTTGCCTTTCAAAATGAGCGACCGCGTGCCGGTTTCCAAATCATATTTGTAGTAAGCCCTGGGGCGAAACGCCGCAAATGGATCGACGCCACCAAAGTCAGCATTAATGTTCGATTCTTCAACAATGATCTTGCCTGGTTCTTTGGGCAAAACGGTGACCAGATTATAAGTGCCATCCGCATTGGCAAACTTGTTCTTTTTCAGGTTATAGGAAAAAGCCCGATAGCCGCGAACGTCATCCTCAGGGCCATTGACCTTGCTACGAACTACCTGCCAGGCGGTGCCAAAAATATGGTCATCACTAACCCATCGGGCGTTAATCATTTCCATCTTATCAGCGTTCAACCGACGCAAAGGTTTTGAAAAATCGTCGGTTTTGTATATCTCAAGAACATTTTCACCCTTGTTGCCACCCTCCATTTTCAGAAGAAGCAAATGTTTGCCATCGGGCGACAGTTCTACATTGCTCACCGCATCCCGCTGCGCCCAGACGTCGATGGGCACCGATTTGTAATTCTCACCCAATTCGGTTCCTGGACCTGTAACAATGATATCGGTCTTTATGGGCTGCGTTTGTGCTCCAGCGACTGGCGATAGACCGAAGGATAGCGCCAAAAGGCCGCCTCCCAATAATGATGATTTAAGCTTTTTCATCAGAAAAAATTCTCCATATAAATCCGACAAACAATAAAAAAGCGGCCCTACATCAAAACATGCAAGGCCGCTTAGTTTTTAGTTCAGCTAACGAGCAAATTAGAAATCGTAACTTACCGAAAGGAAAAACTCGCGACCATTATAATTATAGCCATTGCCAATCGCGCTGTTACCAATTGACAACACCTCGCTGCTGTCGACAAGTGGCGGCGCTGTATTGAAAATATTTGAGATGCCAGCCAGGATTTCAAAGCTGTCACCACGATATCGAATGGATGCCGTGTGCAGGAACTGCTCTTTCGCAAAGCCAACATCGCGACAGAACACGCCACTCGCTGGAACCCGTCCATTAGGTGTAAAGACTTGTGTTCCTGTATTGAAAGTTCCCGAACCGTTTCCAAGGCAGGTATCGCCAGTCACAGTTTGAGGCAAACCATCTGGGCCTATGGGACGACCACCACCTGGTGCCCGGCCAAAGGCATCGGCAAACGCGTCAACACCCAATGGGTTCTGCGCCACCGCGCCTGTATAATCAACCTGCCATGTGAAGCGGAATTTGCTTACGTCTGCCCGGAATGTTGCTCGACCGTTCCATTTCGGTAAGCCAAACTCACCAGTGCTATCCTCATACGAACCGATACCAGTCGCTGGATCGATGAATAGAGTGCTCCGTTCTATCAAACGATTAGCACGCACATTCAATTGCAGATCGACTGTCTCGCCGCCCAGCAACACTTCCTTATCCAAAGTGGCATTGAAGTCCATTCCCCTGACCGCCTCTTCATTCAAGTTGATGAAGATTGGATTGACACCGTTGATCAAGAACCGTGTCGATGCTGATGTCCCAACGCCAATAAGGCTACAGAATGGACTGACCGCTCCGTCATCACGACCATAACAATCATTCACAGCAAACTGCGAACTCACTTCAACGATCGAGTCTTTGAGTTTGATGTCGAAATACGACCCAGCCAGGCTCACATCCCAGCTACCAAAGCTCTTTTCATAAGCAAAGCCTGCCGTAAGTGAACGCGAGGTTTCAGGATCAATATCGAATGTGCCTTGCGTGTTTATTTCGGCACTGGATGTCTGGATAACATTCAAACCCTGAGGATCAACGCCCACCCGAGTGGGATCGCGACCTTCCCGAACGCAGTTGGCCAGAACCGATGGATCACGGCCATCAAGCTGAGGCTGATATCCACCAGCCTGAGAGAGAAAAGCTGCTGCAGGGACTGCGCAGGGATCGAAGATGGTTGAGAAACCAGACTGCCCAAGAAGGAAATTTTCACGCAAATTCGGCGCCCGGAACGAGGTGCCATATGTGAATTTGAAATTCAGAGAATCGGTTGGACGCCAGTTTGCTTTAACCGAATACGTAGCATTCGTGCCGTAAAACTCCTCTTTCGTCAGGCGCCCCGCAAGGTTCAAATTCAATTCTTTGACCCACGGCTCGTCTGCCTTCAGCGGAACGTTCACTTCTCCAAAAATTTCTTTGACTGTCTTGTCGCCAACCGCGCCACGATCCTTAAAAAATCCGTAGAAAAGGCCGTTGGCCGCAACCTGATCTGGCCGCGAGTCAATCTTGTCATTGCGGATTTCAAAACCCAAACCAGCAGTCACCGCGCCGGCTGGCAAGTCAAAAAGTTCCCCGTTGGCAAAACCGCTTAGGATCATCTGCCGATACTTGGTATTAAACCGCCGAACGCCGAACAGATAATCACGTTCTGCTTGAGTTGCAAAATCGCCGATAGCTCCCGTCAACACGCTCGGTGCGAACAGGTTAACTGGAACGCAGCCCTGAGCCAAATCAGCCATAGCAAGGTTAGGATTCGCTAAACCTGCAACATTGCAAGCACCAATAACTTGTGGATCGCCGTCCAAACCAAAAGGCTGAAAATTAGTGTCATAATCGTCAGCTATGCCGTCACGATCGCGGTCGACGATACCATCTCTATTATAGTCAGCTGTTGGATCAAGACCCAACGCTAAAGCTAGCTTGTCCTCACGGATACCGCGACGAACTGACACACCCTTGGATTGCGAATACACAAACGATGCATCGAAAGACCAGCTAGGCGAGATAAAAGGCAAATCACCTTTCAGACCAAATACGCCCCGATACTGTTCCAACGTAGTGTCGGTGTTGTTACGGTCACCTCGGATCGATGTGATCGGATTGACCGGCAAACTAAAACCAACATTAGGATTGAAATTGCCGCCGAGGAAAATGTTATCCGCCAATGCGCAGTCCACGCCGGCACCGCCGTCCTGAACCCGGAAACAAGGATTGAATTGATTGTTATCTGGGACGTACGGAAAAAGCTGAGCAGCCCCGGTGTTATCAGCAAAAACTTCAGCTCGGCTATACATGGCTTCGAAATAAGGCGTTAAATTAGCTTCGCCAGAGAGTGTGTATTCGCCGTAAGCCATAACGTTATAAAGCTTTTGCTGGCTTTGAAATACTTGGTCCAAATTAGAACCGTTGGTATTCACATTTTGGAAATCGATGTCGCGAATTCCGTCACCGTTGGCGTCGACTTCGAACCCACGAGCACTTGTCGATTCACTGAAAAACGGAATGCCCGTATTACCAGTTCTCGCACCGTATGTTCGGTTGTCATAATAAACAGAACCAAAGTTTGAAAACGGAATGAAAATACGACCGGAGATACCGGTTACCTTACACTCGTTCTGAGAAACGCGTACAGATGGGGACCGATTGACAACGGCCGCATTGTCGGCAAGTCCCAAGGTCAAGATATTACCGTTCTGGTCAATTTCATAATTGCGGTCGCAACCGCTGAAGAAGTCGCGATCGTTTAAGCGGATAGTGTCTTTGTAGTCATACTGTGCACCGATTCCGAAAAATCCACGATCAGAGTTAAAACCCCAAGCCCCACCCACAGAATAATCATCACCGCCGCCCTGCGGGTTGATATCTCCGCGAGCACTCAACTCAAAGCCGTCAAAATCTTTCCGCAAAATGACGTTGCCAACGCCAGCAACAGCGTCGGAGCCGTAAATAGACGACGCGCCGTCGAGCAAGAGGTCATACCGGTCGATAAGCAACCCAGGAAGTAAGTTGATCGAAGGATTGGTCGGCGCACCTTCTGCACCGGCTGGAGCCAAGCGGCGCCCATTGATAAGTAGCAATGTCCGGTCAGCTCCTAAACCGCGAAGGTTTAGCGTTTGCGACCCTGGACCATTATCTAAAACGAAGCCTTGGAAGGTGGCATCAATCTGAGTCCCGGCGGCACTTTCCGAGCGCTGAAGTATTTGCGATGGATCGAACAGACCAGCTTCGTTTTCCTCGCGTGTTGTAAGAACCTGCAGAGGCGAAATGCTCGAGTAAGTATCTTGCTTCAGACGCGAACCGGTAACGACGATCTTCTCGCCACCCTCTGTTTCTGTTTCAGTCGTTGTAGGCGGTGCAACTTCTTCTTCGCCCTCGGCAGTACCAGTCGCTGTCTGCGCATAGGCAGGCGACGCAACGCACAGTGCGAAGCTGATGACAGAACCAGCCATCATCAAGTTTGATTTTTTCATGAGTAACTCCCCAGTTATTTGAGTCCGTAACGATATAAATTCTGACGACAACGGCTAGCGGCTTTCGGTCACAGAATACAAGCACCTGATCATCAAACAGCAGTTTTTGGCTGATTGTTGCAGTTTTGCAACATTTCAGCAGCCTACTTCACCGGCACTCATCGCAGGCTGCATCGACGAAAATGTCATTGAAATCTACTTTTTTGAAATTTTCAAACGCACTAATATCCAATCGCGCGCTAGAAATTACATTGCCGATCAAATTACAGGATATCCAAACTTCGATGGCTTCCAAGTGCGAATTTCCACATCGTCCATCATAGATAAATTTTGGAACGGTACGCGATCTTACACCCAGTCAGAGCACTGCTTCCCGAATCATTTCATCTGCAAGCCTTTTCACGAGCGCGTCGTGCTCCATATGCGCTCGGCACGCTCCGCTAATCCGGTGAGCAGCTCATATTGCGACAGCCCTGTCAAAACCGAAGCGCCGAAAATGTCATACTCAACCTCTACCCAATCGCCCTCTGTCAACGCCGGGCAGACGGTTGCATCGACTGTAATCAAATCCATGGATATTCGTCCCACAACATTTAACGTGTTTCCTTGAAATTGAACTTTGCCTTTTCCAGAAAATCCCCGCCAGTAGCCGTCTGCATAACCAATCGCCAGCGTGGCAACGCGGGTTGTTTCGGTGGTTTCATAAGTCGCGTTATAGCCAACCATCGATCCTGCTGGCAGCGTCCGCACCTGTAATACCGATGCTTGCGGTTTAACCACCGGGCGGATCGAACCTGCCATTTCGGGTCGCGCGATGCCGCCATAAAGCGCCAGCCCAGGTCGCGTGAGATCAAAATGAAAGGCTGTCCCAAGCATAATGCCCGCGCTGTTGGCTAGACTCTTGCGTTTAGCATTCACAGAAGCTGCCATCTGATGAAACAGCGCCAATTGATCCGCATTTTGTGGGACATCTTCATCGGCAGAGGCGAGATGCGACAGTAGGATATCAATATCCAAACCGTCGAACAGACCGAAGTTCATTTGCTCAACGCCAATCCCAAGGCGGTTGATGCCAGAATCAAGCATGACATGACAGGCGCCACCACCAGCGGCTTTCCAGCGCGCGATCTGCATGGGTGTATTCAAAACCGGCACCGCGCCTATGCGCAGGACGTCTGAGGGATCGTCAGCATCCAGTCCGTTCAGCACAGCGATCTGTTGCGGCGGCACCAGGTCAGCGATCGCAGCAGCCTCACCCCAGTGCGCAACAAAAAACTGCTTACAGCCAGTAGCTGCCAGTCGCGCGACGACTTCGCGTGCGCCCAAACCATAGCCGTTCGCCTTTACCGCTGCGCCGCACTCGGCACCACCGGACTGTGACGTTAGCCATTTCCAGTTTGAAACGAGCGCCTCACCGTCGAGACGAAGCCTCAATGGGGAATGCAGAGTCAATCGAGGTCCATGCCTTGTTCACTGGGCAGCCAAATCGCGCTCACCACAAAGGCCATCGCGACAACGCCTATCGTGTACCACAGCCCGGCAAAGGTGGCGCCGGTGTAAACCACGATCATCTGCGAGAAAAATGGCAGAAAACCGCCAAAATAGCCGGTTCCTATGTGATAGGGAATGGACATAGAGGTATAGCGGATTTTGGCTGGGAACATCTCGACTAGGATCGCAGCGACTTGGCCATAAGTCATCGCTGATAGGCCAACGAGCAATGCCACACACAAGATGATCAGCCACGGCTTGCGCTCCGCTGGATCGGATTCATTGGGATATCCAGCGGATTCAAGCGCCGCGATATAGGCTTTTTCGTCAAACCCCTCGACCGTTTGCTCGCCAACCCGCAGTGTCACGGCATCGCCCGTTGCTTTGCTATGACTGATGCCCCGTTTTGACAGGAAATTGAGCGCCTTTGCGCAGTTCGCAGTTTGCTTTTGGGCAAATACGCTGAACTCAGGACAGTTGGGCACAGTCAACGATACCGGGCTCGATGCACTGGCACGCGCCATTGCCGGGTTGGCGGCGTCGGCCATCGTCCAGAACAGCGGAAACGTCAGCAGCATGGTGAGTGCATAGCCAATGAGCAGCAACCGCTTGCGCCCAAACGAGTCCGATAGCTTGCCAAAAAGAATGTAGAATGGGGCCGCGATTGCAGCGCCGCATGCCATATAAATGAGTGTATCCGTCTCTGGCACGCGCGCGGTACCGGTCAGGAAATACAATGTGTAGAACTGCGAATTATAATAGACCACGGTTAGTCCGGCAGCGACACCGAACATCGCCACAAAAATACGCTTGATGTTTCCTGGATAACGTAAGCTGTCCATAAATGGGTTTTTCGATGTGGTTCCAGCAGCCTTCATCGCCTGGAAAACTGGGCTTTCAGATAGTTTTAAGCGGATCCAAAGCGAGACCGCGAGCAACAAGATTGAAATCAGAAATGGCACGCGCCAGCCCCATGCCTCAAATGCCTCGGGGCTCATCGAAAGCCTTGTGCTCAAAACCACAAGCACTGCCAACAAAAACCCGCCTGCGACCGATGCCTGTATCCAGCTGGTATATTGACCGCGTTTTCCGGTGGGGGCATGTTCCGCTACGTATATCGCGGCGCCGCCATATTCTCCGCCAAGGGCCAGACCTTGCAAGCAGCGCAGCAAAACGAGCAAGACTGTTGCCACCACCCCAGCACTTGCAAATGTCGGCAAAAAACCAATGGCGGCCGTTGCTCCCCCCATCAACGTGATCGTTACCAGAAACGTATATTTGCGACCGATCTTGTCACCAAAATAGCCAAACAGGATTGCACCTAAGGGGCGAACGCCGAAACCCGCACCAAAGGCAGCAAGGCTGAGCAGTGTTGCTGCAGC
>JBEBKE010000100.1:0-8804 GCA_040079555.1 Sphingorhabdus sp.
GGGCAAAAGCCTGATGGCACGCTATTTTGCGGGGCAGGGCGGTGAAGTGATCGACGATGCTGACACGCTGGCTGATGAGGCGCTTTTTCACCGCTGGAATGCCGCGCTTAATGCTGGACAATCGATCTTGATGCTATCGACCAAAGCGCCCGCCGAGTGGGATGTGCAATTGGCCGATTTGCGGTCGCGGCTTGGCGCGTCGCAATTGCTGGAGATTGAAGCGCCCGATGATGAACTTGCCGGTCAGTTGCTGTTGAAACATCTCCACGATCGCGGAACCTCGATCGGGCCAGAGGCGCTGAGCTATGTGGTCAAGCGCGTCGAGCGCAGCCATGCAGCGCTGGAGGAACTGGCTCGACAAGCGAACGCGGTGGCGCTGGCCGAGGGCAGTGCGATTACCTTGCCATTGGTGCGCGGCTTGTTGGGGGCCACCTAACGGAGTTTACATCGGATGCGTTCCTGACTAGCCTTACCCTAACGGAAAAGGGGAGGTTTCTATGTCAGTTGCACCAAAATGGTTTTTGCCCGTGGCGATCATTGCGTTGCTTTGGAACTTGATGGGCTGTGCGGCCTATCTGTCCGATGCGATGCTATCTGCGGAGGATATCGCCAAAATGAGTGATGCCGAAAAGGCAATGGTGGCGGCGCGTCCGGTCTGGGCCGTGGGGGCGACGGCGGTGGCGGTTTGGCTGGGTGCTTTGGGCTGTTTGGCGCTCATATTGCGTAAAGGCTGGGCAGTGCCGTTGCTTTGGCTGTCGCTGCTGGGCGTGATCGCGCAGGACATCTGGCTGTTTGCACTCGCGCCGGACACAGGCTTAGTCAACGGGACGGTTTACGGGTTGCAGGGGCTGGTGCTGGTCATTGCAGTCGCTTTAGTCTGGCTTGCAACCAAAGCAAAGGCGGCAGTTTGGTTGACCTAATCAACCGCAGTTGATAATGGCGATCAGCATCGCGTCGTCGTAAAATACGTTTAGCCGCTCGGCGCGATAATCCATCGTGACCGGACCGTCCTTTGGACCAGTACGGAGCAAGGATGCGCCGGATTGTTTACGCATCTGTTCGGCAAGAACGGCGGTAAAGCGTTTGCCGATATAGTTCTGCACGGCTTTGCTGTCGCATGCGGTGCGCTCGGCTGTGTTGGTCGAGGCTTCGGTCACATCGGGTGTGGGGATGCAGGCAGCTAAAGTCGGTGCGGCCAATGCAGCAACACAAACCAACGCGATTTTACTCTTCATTTTCCGCTGTCCTTGTCATCTTCAGCCTGCCGTTAACAACCGCGAACGCCAGTCGCCCTTCGACCAGATCAAGCGCGTCGCGGCCGAATTGTTCAAACCGCCAACCGGTCAACAATTCCAGTCCTTCGCGTTCGCCCGCCGCCAGCCTCTCTAGCTCGTCACTGCGAGTGATAAGGCGCGCCGCGACATTGATCTCGCGTGAACGAATCTTGAGAAGGAGCTTCAACAGGTCAGCGACCAACGCGCCTTCTTTGCCGCCACCAATGCCGTTTCCGTTGCGTTCAGGCATCAACTCGCGGGGCAGGGGTTCCGCCTCGGCGATCACCGCGATCAAGCGCGCACCGATTTCATTGTCTTTCCATGCAGGCGATAGTCCGCGCACTTTGGGCAATTCGGACTGGTGGCGAGGCGGATGCGAGGCAATGTCGGCCAGCGTTTCATCCTTCATTATCCGCCCGCGCGGGATATTTTTGCGCTGCGCTTCACGTTCACGCCACGCGCCCATGGCTTTCAATCGGCCCAAAACTTCGGGCTTACGCGACTGCACCTTGATGCGTTTCCACGCATTATCAGGTTCGTTGTGGTAGTTGGCGGCATTGGCGAGCCGTTCCATTTCATCGTCGAGCCACAATCCGCGCCCCGTGCTGACCAGCTTTTCCAGCATTTTGGGGAATATCGTCGAAAGATGCGTTACATCGCCGATGGCGTAATCAATCTGCCGCTTGTCCAGTGGTCGGCGCGACCAATCGGTAAAGCGCGCGCCTTTATCAAGCTGCAATCCGATCCACAGTTCGACCAGATTGGAATAACCGACCTGTTCACCTTGCCCCAGTGCCATCGCCGCAATCTGCGTATCGAATAATGGATGCGGCGTTTTGCCGGTCAGGTTATAGAATATCTCGATATCCTGCCCGCCCGCGTGGAACACCTTTAGCACGTCCTCGTTGTTGCAAATAAGCTCCAACATCGGGCTCATGTCGAGCCCCTCGGCCTTTGGATCAATCGCCGCCGCTTCGTTCTCGTCGGCCATTTGGACCAAGCACAATTCGGGATAATAGGTGTTTTCCCGCATGAATTCGGTGTCGACCGCGACGAAATTGGATTTGGCCAAACGCGCACAAAACTCGGCGAGTTGTGCGCTGTCAGTGATGAGTGGATGAATCTTCATTTTAGGCCCTTATCAGCCAATCACCGCTTGACAAAGCCCGCGTGCGCCTGTGTAGCCCCGCCTTCACAATTTCCTGTCGAAAACCTAAGAAAATGACCAATATGCACGCATATCGTACCCATAAATGCGCCGAGTTGCGCGCTTCCCAAGTTGGTGAAACTGTCCGCCTTTCGGGCTGGGTGCATCGTAAGCGCGACCATGGCGGGGTTTTGTTCGTCGATTTGCGCGATCATTATGGCATGACTCAGATTGTAGCAGATAGCGATAGCCCAGCGCTGGCGATCCTCGATGCTGCCCGCATCGAAAGCGTCGTGACCATCGATGGCGAAGTGAAAGCGCGCAGTGCATCGACCGTCAACGCCAACCTGCCCACTGGCGAGATCGAAGTTTACGCGCGCGGCGCAACGGTGCTCAGCCGCGCCGAAGAACTGCCGTTGCCTGTCGCGGGTGAGCAGGAATATCCTGAAGAAACGCGTTTGAAATACCGTTTCCTCGATCTGCGCCGCGAAACGTTGCACGCGAATATCGTGAAGCGCACACAGATTATCAAAGAAACCCGCAGGCGGATGGAAGACATCGGCTTCACCGAATATTCCACGCCGATTCTGACGGCATCGTCGCCAGAAGGCGCGCGCGATTTCCTCGTTCCCAGCCGCATCCACCCCGGCAAATTCTTTGCGCTGCCGCAAGCGCCGCAGCAGTATAAGCAATTGCTGATGGTCGCAGGCTTTGACCGCTATTTCCAAATCGCGCCGTGCTTCCGCGACGAAGATCCGCGCGCTGATCGCCTGCCGGGAGAGTTTTACCAGCTCGATCTGGAAATGAGCTTTGTCACGCAGGAAGAAGTCTGGGAGACGATGGAGCCGGTAATGGCTGGCGTGTTTGAAAGCTTTGCTGATGGCAAGCCCGTCACCCCCGCCGGTGAATTCCCGCGCATCCCCTATTCGCAAGCAATGCTCGATTACGGCACGGATAAGCCCGATCTGCGCAACCCGCTGATTATCAAAGACGTCACGGACCATTTTCAGACATCGGGCTTTGGTCTGTTCGAAAAAATCGTCGGTTCGGGCGGTGTTGTTCGCGCAATTCCTGCGCCAAAGACTGCCGAGAAAAGCCGCAAGTTCTTTGACGAAATGAACGACTGGGCGCGCAGCGAGGGCCATGCAGGTTTGGGCTATGTAACGCGCAAAGCTGGCGAGTTCGGCGGACCGATTGCGAAGAACCACGGCGAAGAAGGCATGGTCGCGTTGTATGACGCGATGGGCCTCGGCCCCGACGACGGCTGTTTCTTTGCCGCTGGCAAAGCCGAACAAGCAGCGAAATTGGCTGGCGCTGCGCGCACACGGGTAGCGGAGCAGCTGGATATCATCGACAAAAACAGCTTCCGTTTCTGCTGGATCATCGACTTCCCGTTCTACGAATGGTCGGAAGAAGAGAAAAAAGTCGATTTCGCACACAACCCGTTTTCGATGCCGCAAGGCGGATTGGAAGCGTTGCAGACACAAGACCCGCTGACGATCAAAGCCTATCAATATGACATGGTCTGCAATGGCTATGAATTGGCGTCTGGCTCTATCCGTAACCAACATCCTGATTTGATGGTCAAAGCGTTTGAGATCACCGGTCTGACCCAGGCGGATGTCGAGGAACGTTTTGGCGGCATGTACCGCGCCTTCCAATTCGGTGCACCGCCGCATGGCGGCATGGCGGCGGGTGTTGACCGCATGGTGATGCTGCTCTGCGGTGTGCACAATTTGCGCGAGATCACTTTGTTCCCGATGAACCAGCGCGCCGAAGATTTGCTGATGGGCGCGCCGTCCTTTGCCGAAAACCGGCAATTGCGCGAATTGAGCTTGCGGGTTGTGGAGCAGCCAAAGACCAGTTGATGACGATATAGGGGATTGAAGGATGATAAAGCGTTTTTGCGTGGTTTTCGCTGGGCTGCTGGCACTCGCCTCTGCGCCGATTGCCGCTGAAACCATTCGCGTTCCCGCGCATAGCGGCAGCTCTAATCCTGAATTCCTGACGGTACAGACGATCAGTCTTGGCACATTCGACGGCGATGATGGGACTGCGCTTAGCTATATTGTCGAGGCCCAGCTGGCGCGGCAGCGCTCTGAAGGACAGCCACTTTTCGCGATTCGCGCCGGTGGCAATGGAAGTTCGAGCGACGCCATCGTCACAGGTTCGGCGAACGCTTCAGTCGAAAAATTCCCCGCATGGCAAAAGCGCGAAATTTGTTTGGAAAAGGGAGCTGACCGGGTTTGCACCAAGTACGGCGACGTCCCGATGGATTGCCTTCGCCGTGTCGTTTCGACCAATGTCCAACTGCGCTTTCATGCTCCGGTCGATGGCCGCGTATTGTTGTCCAACGGAGCGCAACGACGCAATGACAAGGTGATTTGTCCTGATGATACGTCAGGACCGCAAACAGTCGAAGAAATTGTGTCTGAACTACTCGGTCTCTCGGTTGATGCGATACTTCCGCAGTTTTCGCCCTATCTTGGCGAATCAAACGTGTCGCTGCATGAAAATACAAACGGTATCCCAAAAGCAGACGTCAAACGTTTCAAAAACGCCATCAAGCTGACTCAGAAAAACAATTCTGCCGGGTGTGCGGAGTTTGATGCGATGTACGCAAGCGGCATGGCAAGCAACGCGCTGTCGTTTAATACTGGATTGTGCGCAGAGCGATGGGGAAATACAGAGCGCGCCGTGTCGATATACCAGAACATGCCATCCGAAGCGCATGTGCGCTCCGCCTTAGATCGTCTCGAGATGAACCGCCGGGCGTTGGCGGAAATCTTGGCGCGCAAAGAATGGATTGCAGGACGCCAAAAGTGACATTGGCGTAATTATATGGTCAAATTGCCCCAAGAACATCGCTACACCAGTCCCGCGGGCGAAATCTGTTGGTTTGAATGGGGCGTCGCGGGCGAAAAGCCCACGCTGCTGTTGCTCCACGCGACCGGCTTTCATGCGCGGTGTTGGGATGCAACGGTTGCAGCGTCGCCCGATGATCAGCATGTCATCGCGCTCGATTTGCGGGGCCACGGACGCAGCTATCGCCCGGACTCGTTATCGGACTGGATGGCAACTGCCGACGATGTGGTGGCTTTTGTTGCGGCACATTGCAGCGGGCCTGTCATGGCAGTCGGGCATAGCATGGGCGGCTATGTTGCGGCGCGTGCAGCCGCAATTGCTCCCAATTTATTCACGCAACTGTTGCTCGTCGATCCCGTGATGCTGATGCCAGAATTGTACGCCAAAGAGCCCGAAGGCGCAGCCGGATCGGCGGCGGACCATCCGGTTGCTCGCCGGCGCAATGTTTGGGATAGTGCGCAGCAAATGATCGAACGCTTCGCCGACCGCGAGCCCTATGCGCATTGGCGTGCCGATGTGTTGGCTGATTACTGCACATATGGATTGCTCCCTGCGGCCGCTGGACAAGGCTTTGAACTAGCGTGCCCGCCGATGATGGAGGCTTCGGCCTATAAGGGCGCTTGGCGGAATAACCCGTATCTATGGGTTGGCGATGTGCAGTGTCCGACGCTGATATTGCGCGCGCGAAACGCAGAACGCAAAGGTGCGATGGATTTCTCCTCCAGCCCAACCGCGCCCGATTTATGGAAAAGCTTTCCCGATGCGCGGGACTTGCACTGGCCCGATGTATCGCACTTCATCCCGATGGAAGTGCCAGAGAGGCTGGCGGAGTTGATCGTGCAAATGCTTAATCAGGATAACTGATCGCGACCACTTCCCATTCCTTGGGACCGGCAGGCAAATTTACGATCCGCAAATCTCCCACCACTGCCCCTTTTAATGCGCGCGCCAAGGGCGAGCTCCAGCCGATACGCCCTACGCTGACATCCTGTTCGTCGTCGCCGATCAGGGTAACGCTGCGCTGATTGTCATCCTCGTCGGCAATGGTGACCGTCGCACCAAAAAACACGCGGATTCGGTCGGGCTGCTTGGCGGGGTCGATGATATTGGCTGCTTTCATCCGCTTTGAAAGCCGCCCTAAATCGCGGTCAATCGCGCGCAGTCTTTGCTTGCCGTAAATATAGTCGCCGTTTTCGCTACGGTCGCCATTGCCCGCCGCCCAGCTGACGATCTCTACAACCTTTGGCCGCTCATCAGCGAACAGTCGATCATATTCGGCGCGCAAAGCGGCATAGCCCGCAGCGGTAATCGGGTTGGTGCGTTCGTTCATTTGAGGGGTATAGGGCTAAAATTAGAAAACCGTTAGCCCTGAGCCTGTCGGAAGCGAAGCTGGCCGAAGGCCAACGGAGCCCCACAGCATGGCGCTATGCCTTGGGGCGCGCTTCGACAGGCTCAGCACTAACGGTGATTAATAGACGGTAGGCAGATATTAGCTGCCGACATTCCGCCCGAGATATTTGCTCAAAGGCGTCGCCGTTTTATAGCGCGCACGTTCCGGGTTCAAATGATCGTACATCACCGCATTTTCCAACACGCGGTGGACATAGCCGCGCGTTTCAGACAGCGGAATTTGCTCAATCCAATCAAGGATATCGATACCGCCACTGCGCGGGTCACCATTGCGCACCAGCCATTTGTTCACATTGCCGGGGCCAGCATTATACGCCGCGACTGCGAGCGGATAGCTACCGTTATAATAGCTCAACATCCGCTGAAAATAAGTCGATCCAAGTTGGATATTATACGTGATGTCGCTGTTCAGCGCCTCTGGCCGATAGGACAGGGCAATCTTGCCGGCGGTTTCGCGCGCGGTGCCGGGCATCAACTGCATCAGGCCGCGTGCGCCGGCATGGCTGACGGCATTGCGGTCGAACTGGCTTTCTTGCCGCGCAATCGCGTGGATAAAGGTCCAATTGCTCATATGCTCTGGCGGCACGTTGACCGCGGGATAACCGAGGCGGAGCATGCTGCTATGGCCCTCAATCCGCGCACTACGCGCAGCGATTACCGCAAGATCGGGCCGACCAATGGCGTTGGACCAAGAAAACACGTTGAGGAAATCGCCCTCGGTTTTGGCCGAATTGGCCAGGGCCTTCATAAAGCTGTTCGAATCTTTCCATCCCGAAAAGGCATTGGTGGAAAGGCGTGCAGCGTTAAATGCTGACGGAACGGCACTTGCCGAAAGCTGCGGCAAAGCAGGTGCTGCGGCGACCATAGGCAGCGGCTTGCCCATCGCTTCTAAAGCCAATTGCCCGTGGAAATAGTCAAAATAGCGTGACGCTTCGCCCCAATATTGGGTTGCGCCAGCGGTATCGCCCGCTTGCTTGGCTGCGCGTCCTGCCCAGTACAGGCCTTTCGATCGCGTCTGCGGAGTCCGCGCGCCATCGGTATAGGCACGGAACATATCGATCGCGTCACGTGGTTTGCCGAGCTTGTAATAAGCGGTCTCCCCCGCCAGCCAAGCAAGGCTGGTGTATACGTCGCGGGTTTGCAGATCGAGGTCGATGATCTTTGTGCCAGCGGGAAAGGCATCGCGCAGCTTGGACGAAATCCGATAGGCGAGGTCATATTGCCCGTCTTTTTCGGCAGCCTCTGCATTGGCCAATAGCAATTTCAACCAGTCGCGCGCTACATGCGGCGGGGCGTTCAAAGCAGGGCGGTTGGCCAGCAATTCGCGCGCGCTCCAAGTGTTTCCAGCGGCTTTCAGCGCATTGACGCGCTCCATAATCAAACCCGCATCGCTTTGCCCGGCCTGTCCGGCGGCGGCGAATTTAGCGGCGGCATCGGCGGATTTCAACTCATGCGCCAGCTGAGCCTCAAGAACCGCACGGCGATCAGCCGAGGTGTAGGGCAGCCATTTTTGCGCAGAACGCGCGGCGCTCGACCACAATAAACGGCTGACACGCGCGTCATGATCGGCGGCAGTCAGTTTTCCGTCCATCAGCTGGAACAGGCGATTTTCATCGTCGTCAGTCAACGGGCCTTCGCGCCATGCACGACGCGCCCATTGTTCAGCCTTGGCTTTGTCGCCACTTGCCGACAGAGCAATCGCATATTTCGCGCGTCCGCCATTGGTCATCGGCTCCAACCGGTCGAAAAATGCGACGGTCTGGCTGGGCGAATAGGAAGCAAGATTGATCGATTGCTCAGCGTTTTTGCGCATATCATCCGCTGCTGGCCAGTTGGGATAGGTCAGCAGAAACGAGGCATATTCGCCGAAGCTATAATTGCCGGATGCGGTGAGCATCTTCCACCGCTGAAGCGCGGCGGGAATGTTGCCGTCGCTGGCATCGACCAGCTTGGTAGGAACGTTGGTTGCATCGCCAGTGCCTGATACCCATTCGATCTTTTCGGGCGCCGCTGCATAGGCAGTAGCAGGAATTGCAAGCAATGAAGCGGAAATGAGGTGCTTTACCATGCGCGACATATTATGGGCTCGATCCTTAGTGGGAGGTGAA
>JBEBKE010000101.1:0-8696 GCA_040079555.1 Sphingorhabdus sp.
ATCTCCCCGAACCGTGCACGATATGCAGGTTGCTGCTACCATAGCGTTTGTAGCCGGCCAGCTCGACAAGGCAGTGGGCCCTAAATGACACAGCCCCTAAATCCGCAGAATACCGGTACACCTGAACGGGTTGTCGCTCATCGCAACACGGCTACCGTCCCATCGCTGAGTAGCGAACGATAGCTATAGTGCTATAATATTGAGTGCCGTCGCGCTGCGGATCAAAAGTCGTGATCTCAATCCGGTCGAAAACGGCTGGCAGTTCATGCACGACCACTGCTCTCCGATCGCGCTACTACCCGTTGCTGAGTTCAACGGAGCCGTTGGCAACCGCATTGCTTAGGCTGGCCGGATTGGCCGACCCTTCGGAGAGTGTTTGGGAAATGCAGATTCATGCTTCACATCAGCATCAGGCATAGGCATAGGCATGGACATGAAAATTGCGAATTTTGCAGTGTGACTGCTGTCGCTTCGCGAATGCAACAATGCCACTCGATTGCCTCAAGACGCCATCGATCGTAGTCTAACCATCAGGAATATAATGACGTCTGTGCTCGATCGTTCGAAATCAATGGGCGCAATTTTCATCGCAACGGTGGCTATCCCCACCATTCTGGCGATCGCCTATTTCGGATTTTTGGCGTCAGATGTTTTTATTTCCGAATCGCGCTTTGTGGTGCGCAGCCCAGGCAGGGTGTCGGCATCGCCCCTCGGGGTTTTTCTGGGAGCGAGCGGGTTCACCAATGCGGGCGAGGAAAGCTACGCAGTTGTAGATTACGTCCGCTCGCGCGAGGCGCTGGCTGAAGCGAATCGCGATGGTCTGGTGACGAAAGTCTTTCAGCGACCGGACGCTTCGTTTCTAGATCGGTTTGGCGGACCGTTTGGTGGCACGTCCGCAGAGCACCTCTACCGCTATTTCGGCGCGAAGGTGCAAATCGAGTATGACACATCGACCCAGATCACTAAGCTCACGGTGCGCGCATTCAACCCGGTTGACTCGCGTCGGATCAATGAACGCCTACTCGAGCAATCCGAAAAGCTGATCAACCGGCTGAGCGAGCGCGGGCGTCGCGATGCAATTGTCACTGCCCAGCTTGGGGTTGATGCGGCGCGCGACAAGGCTCGTAATGCAGCCGTAGCGCTCACCCGGTTCCGCAACGAAAAAGGTATCATCGATCCGGAAAAGCAAGCTGCGATCAACTTGCAGATGATGTCGAAGCTGCAAGATGCGCTGATTGCGCAACAAACTCAACTGGCGCAGCTGCAGGCCTACACGCCTAAGAATCCACAAATTCCCTCGATAAAGATCGCAATCACCAATATCCGACGTGAGATCGATCAACAAGGCGCGCGTGTTGCTGGATCTGCGAACTCACTGTCCTCGGTTGCTTCGACATACCAGCAATTGGTATTCGATGCAGAATTTGCCAGCAAACAGCTGGCCGTGTCGCTTGCGTCGCTCCAAGAAGCCATGACGGATGCCAGCAAAAAGCAGGTCTATGTCGAGCGTATCGCCAACCCGAACCAACCCGACTATCCGCTTGAGCCTCGTCGTACGCGAAGCATCTTGGCAACATTCCTGCTTGGCTTGTTAGTCTGGGGAGTAGCGACGACGCTGGTCGCAGGCATCCGGGAGCACCGTGACTGATGGCGCTTTTGGTCAATGAAAACCCGACTTTCGCCGACAGCCTGCGGGTTCAGAGCAGGGTTTTGGCCGCCCTGTTCATGCGCGAAGTGATGACGCGCTACGGTCGGCACAACATCGGATTTCTGTGGCTCTTCGTCGAGCCAATGATCTTCACGCTGGGAGTTACCGCGTTATGGACCGCGACAAAGTCGGTCCATGGCAGCAACCTGCCGATCGTGGCATTTGCCCTGACAGGCTATTCAAGTGTACTGCTATGGCGAAACATGCCGGGCCGCTGCATCGGGGCACTGTGGAATAACCTGTCACTGCTTTACCACAGCAATATCAAAGTGCTCGATATCTATGCTGCACGACTGATGCTCGAATTCGGGGGGGCGACGATATCATTTGCCCTACTGGGCCTCGTTTTTGTCATTATCGGCTGGCTCGATCCGCCACAAAACCTTCTCGAAGTGATCGGCGGCTGGTTGGCGATAGCATGGTTCGGATCCTCTCTCGCGATTTTTTTGGGGGCGCTTTCGCACGATAACGAGCTGGTGGAAAAGCTTTGGCATCCGGCTTCGTACCTGATCTTTCCCTTGTCGGGCGCAGCCTTCATGGTCGATGCCCTGCCGAGGGTGGCGCAGGATATCGTCCTATGGATTCCAATGGTGCATGGGGTTGAAATTGTCCGCGAAGGCTACTTCGGCGCGCAAGCACGGGCGCACTACGATCTGTCTTACCTTTTGCCGCTTTGCCTCGTCATGTCGGCACTGGCGATGTTGCAGGTGAGAAAGCTCGCGCGCAGCGTGGTGCCCGAATGATTCAACTTCGGGACGTTCGCAAAATCTATCCGACGCGTTTCGGGGAAAAGCTCGTCCTCGACGGGATCAGCTTCGAACTCGGCATGGGTCAACGGCTTGGTGTGCTGGGTCGCAATGGCGCGGGAAAATCGACCATGGTGCGGTTGATCAGCGGGGCCGAACGGCCGACCTCTGGTATAATCGAGCGGCATATGTCGGTGTCTTGGCCGCTGGCCTTCGGTGGCGCCTTTCAATATGCACTCACCGGGCAGGATAATGTTCGCTTTATCAGCCGTGTCTATGGCCAGGACATCGAACGAAATTTGGAATTTGTCGAGGACTTTGCCGAACTCGGGCCATATTTGCGTGAACCGGTACGGACCTATTCATCGGGCATGCGTGCTAGGCTGGCGTTTGCAATTTCGATGATCATAGAGTTTGACTGCTTCTTGATCGACGAGATAGGAGCTGTAGGCGACGCGCGGTTTCATGATCGGTGCAACTTCGAGCTGTTTCAAAAGCGGGGCGATCGCGCGATGATCATCGTCTCGCACGACGCCGCGTACATACGCGAACATTGTACTCGTTGGGCCGTACTGCATGATGGCAAGTTGGCCCAATATTCCGATTTCGAAGTTGCTTACGCTGACTTCAAAGAGCTCATCGGCTGGACGCCTCCGCCTGGCTGGCCCCATGTGGAGGCTGCTACAGTATGATCACCAGTTTTGTAAGATACCTAAATCGAGGAGCGCGTCAGCAGTTGCCCGTGTCCGACGAGCCAAGCCTGACCGATCCGGTATCCCAGGCGTGCACGCAATCGCAAATGGCCGAAGCGGCCTATGCTTACTGGTGCTCGCAGCTTTTCGAAGAACCCAAAACCCACCGCAAGCAGTGGGAATACTGTTATATCCTGCAGGCGCTGGCACGCGGCGGAAAGATTGCGCCGGGTCTGCGCGGACTTGGTTTCGGGGTGGGCAGTGAGCCTCTGACTGCACTGTTTGCCTCGCGTGGGATTGAAGTGCTTGCGACCGACCTCGAACCGGAACAAGCCCATCAGAGCGGATGGGTGGAAACAGCGCAGCACGCCAGCAGCAAGAAGGTGCTCAACGACCGAGGCATCTGCCCGCCCGACGCTTTCGAGCGGCTGGTTGATTTTGCATTTCTCGATATGAACAAGATCCCGCCGCAGATCCGGGGGTTCGATTTTTGTTGGTCCGCCTGTGCGCTTGAACACCTTGGCTCGATCAAGAACGGTCTTAGGTTCATCGAACGATCGCTTGATTGCCTAAACCCCGGCGGGATTGCAGTTCACACAACGGAGTTCAATTGCAGCTCCGACGGGGATACGCTCGACAATGCCTCGACGGTCCTGTTTCGCAAGTGTGACTTTGTCGGTCTGGCCAAGCGCCTACGGGCAAGCGGGCATGAGGTTGTACTGAACTTCGAAACAGGCGGTTTGCCGCTTGATCGCCATATCGATTTGCCGCCATACGGTTTTGAAAATCACCTCAAGCTGCAAATTGAGCGCTGGGTGTCGACATCATTCGGATTCATTGTGCGCAAGGGGGCTTGAGCATGGCGGTGACGCGCAAGGCAGTGATTGCCTCTATGCAAAAGCTTGGCCGCAACGCAATGGCCGTCGCTGCATCAGGTCTAGGGGTTGATTTTGCCGATCGCGCACGATTGGTCGAATCGTCGCAGCAAGCCGCGCTGGTGGATGACCGGTTCGTCAGTCACATCCGGTCCGCCGATGGCCTCCGTGATGTAGGCAACTGGCAGGCCGCCGAAGCGAGCTATGCTGCCGCCTTGTCGTTCTATCCGTACGAGCGATCTTACTGGGTTCAGCACGGCCATATGGCCAAGGAACAAAATGAATTTGCGCGGGCGGAAATCTCGTACCGCACGGCCTGTGCGCTCGGCGCAGCCCCAAAGGATGTCGTGGAGCATTTGCGCTTTGTAATGGAACGGCAGTGCGTGAACGAGGGCCGGTTTCCGATTCGCTTTTATCGGCACGGAACGGCCGCGCAGCAGACGCCCGCGCAACCCGACGTGATTTTGCTGGCCCGACTGGCGTGGCATGTTGGCGGTCTGGCCGATCATGACATGATCGAACTTCTGCGCACAAATGCGACGTGCGACGAGCTTTTTGCGGCGATGATCCGTGATTCGCGCTTCGAACGGGCAAATCGCGATTGGCTTGAACTTGTTCGGGAAGGCGAACTGTGACCAGATTTCTGAGCGACGATTTGGCACCTTCGTTTTCGATCGTCATCAACACGCTCAACCGGGCGACATTGCTGGGCGACGCGATCCGCGGCGTCCTTCAACTCGATTATCCCAAATTTGAACTGATTGTAGTCAACGGCCCATCAACTGACACATCCGAATCGGTGCTTGAAGGCTGGCGCGGCAAGATCAAGCATCTGCGCTGCGATGTGGCCAATCTCTCAGTTTCGCGCAATGTTGGTATCGCTGCTGCAGCCGGAGATATTGTCGCTTTCCTCGACGACGACGCGGTTCCGCATCCGCGCTGGCTGCGGTACCTGTCGCGCCATTACATGGATCCGTCGGTCGGTGGGGTAGGTGGCTTCACGGTCGATAATACGGGCGCGCGCTGGCAGGTCCGGAAAACGATCTGTGACCGGTTCGGCAATGCCAAGCTGGTCGATGACTTCTTTGACGAGCGCAGGCTTAACTTTCCGGGCACTCCAAACTATCCTAGCCTGCTGGGGACGAATTCGAGTTTTCGCCGGTCTGCCATGATGGAGATCGGTGGGTTCGACCACACATTCGCATATTTTCTCGATGAAACAGACGTTTGTCTACGGTTGGTCGATGCCGGTTGGCAGGTGGTCTACGAACCCGCGGCACTTGTCTTTCACCAGTTCGCCGAGAGCCACACCCGGTCGATCAATCGGAAACCACGCACTCTATATCCGTCCGTTGTGAGCAAGACCTACTTCATCAATCGTCATGGGCAAGCCGAAGGATTCGGCGCGATGGCCCAGGCAATCGAAGACTACCGGGAAGAACTTTTTAGAGCGAACGCTTGGTTGGCCGATCACGGTGATATTTCGCAACGGCATAGGCTTAGCCTCGATCAGGATGTCGAAGAGGGGACTCAGGTTGGCTTGGCCGCCAGCTATCGTGCGTTGAGTGAAGGCAAGCGGCTTGGTGATCTTGCGGAAGGCCGGCCTGGAAAATTTCTGCCCGTTCAGGTGCCGGCACGCCTCCGGGTGGCTCTGGTATCGCAGGGTCTTCCACCAGAAAATGATGCGGGCATTGCGCGATGGACCAGCCTGCTCGCTGGCGGATTGCGCGACATTGGGATCGATGTTCACATCATCACGCGCTCAAAGGATTTGCCGTCGAGAAATTTCAAGGATGGCATCTGGTACCATGAAGTCGCGCGCGACACGGCCAATCCCGAAACGATCTCCGCACAATACTTGGTGCCAGCAAGTGGTGTCGCTGATTGGATGAGCGCGATCAAGCGTGAGATCGACTTCCTCAAGACTTTTGGCCTCGACCTTGTTTCGTTTCCCATTTGGGACCTCGAGGCATTGCCGGTGCTTGATGATCTCGACGTAGCCAGTGTGCTCAGCCTGCACACCAGCTACGCGCTGGCTCGGCCATTCAAGCCCGAATGGTCCACCCGGATCATCTATGGCCGCAGCTTTGTTGACCGAATGGTTGCGGCTGAAGCTAAGGCACTGGAGCGTGCGCCTGCGATTTTGGCCAACAGCAATGCCGTGGTGCGCGAAATCGAAGATGCATACGGCGTGCATATCGCCGAGCGGTGCCGCCTGGTTCCACACGGTACTCCCGACATCTTGGCCCAAGCCGGCCTCAGCATCGCAGACAAAATCGGCCGAAAACGCTCCGCCAAGAAGTTGCGGGTGTTGTTTGCCGGCCGGTTTGAGCCGCGCAAGGGCTATGACCTCGCCCTACGCGTGGTAGCGGCAGTCGCGGGGAAGCAGGCCATTCAGTTTGATTTTGCCGGGTGCGATCTTACCGATGCCATCAGCCTGCGTGCGAAAGCTGAAAGCGGCGTCGATCCACGCAGTCTGCCCAACGCCACGTTTCATGGTGAGGTCGACCGAGCGCGACTCGACCAGTTGTTCGCACTCAGTGACGTCGTTTTGATGCCCAGCCGCTTCGAGTCCTTCGGCTTGGTCGCTATCGAAGCCATGGCGGCGGGATCGCCGGTTCTGGCCATGGCCATCGGCGGGTTGGCCGAAGTGGTCGAGGAAGGTGTTTCCGGGCATCTCTACCATTCCGAAGATGATTTTGTTGAGCTCGGCGGTGAAAAGCTGATGCAGCTTGCGGAAAATCGGGCTGAACTCGAACGCCTGACGAATGGCGCTTACAGAGAGTTTCTGGAACGGTTCTGCGTCGGGGAAATGGCCAAATCGGTAGCTAACTTCTACGGCGAAGTCGTCGCCGCACGAAAGGTTCGAACATGATAGATGCGAAATGGCTGGAGGCGCTTTTCTGCGTGGGTGGCGGAAATCGCAACGGAAAGGAGCTCGATCAGCTTGGCCAGGAACTGGGCGAACAATCGGAAGTGCTACCGTATTTGCTACTGACCGCCGGTTCCTTCGTCGGCTGGCCGGCCGCACGGACCGCGCTACACACGGCAGCCAGATCGGTTATACGTCCCTCGCATATGCGCGTTGCCCGCAGCCCTGGGACATTGGGGGGGGCAACTCTGCGCCGGGACTTGCGCGCATCGCTCATCACGGTGCTGACGGATTCGCAATCAGAGTCTCACGACCCAGATAGCGAAGGGACCGACGTGCGGGTCAGGGCTGCGGACAGTATCGCGCGTTTTCGTTCGGCAACTGGCGGGCCGGACCCCGAGCCACATTCATTCATTCCGATCAAGTAGCTGAGACATGACGCTTTTTTCAAGAATGCGGAACGGCCGAACCGATACGGGATCGACAGAGTCTGCGAATTCCGCGGATACCAAGATGCAGCTTATGCAGAAATTGCTGCAGCTCGAACAGAAACTCGATTACGTTACTGCCAAGGTCGACGAGTTGCGCCTGCTGGTCGGGCCATTCGGGGTCACACTGGCGGACGGTTCGTTGCTTACGCAGACGATTCATGGGGTCAAGTTTTTCCTCGATCCGGACGACCTGATCATTACCCCCCAAATGGTGATCTACCGCCAGTGGGAGGCCGATCTATCCGATCTTTTCCACCGGTTGTGCACACCTGACACCGTATTGGTCGATGTCGGGGCCAATTTCGGCTATTTTACAGTGCTGGGTGCGAACCTTATCGGCAATCGTGGCAGTGGCCAGGTGTTTTCGTTTGAGCCCAATCCCAAACTTGCTGCGCTGGCCCGACGCAATTTGGAAATAAACTGGTCGATGGCGCCCATCGAGTTCCATGAAAAAGCAGTCGCGGACTTTTCCGGTAACGTCACCTTGCATATACCTCAAGGCCATGGCGCAAATGCGAGCCTTTCCGCACCAGATCAGTTCGATTGCGAAGCGTGCGTGGTTCCGGCCGTGCGGCTGGATGATGTCCTGCCAGCCGACCTCGCGATAGACTTGCTCAAGATCGATGTGGAAGGCCATGAAATCGGCGTACTGCGCGGCGCCCAGAACATGATCGCCCGCAGTCCAAACCTTCATCTTGTGATGGAATGGTCGCAGCGGCAGATGCAGCAGGCCGGTATAGATCCGGCGATGATTGTGAAAATGCTGGACGGTTTTACACCCCATCGCATCGAAATTGGCAGTGACCCATTGGCGCACCCCGAATCGTTCGAATGGCTGATGTCACAGGACTATACTGACGCCTTGTTCGTACGCATCTGAAATGCCGATCCTGCACGTGAGCTAGAGCACAGGGAATAAATGAATGCCTGATCGTTCAGATTTCGGATTACGGCAGGCCGACATGACGGCCCGCTGGTATGAAAACATCAAGGCAACGCACGGCGACGTCGATGCGTATATCCGCACGCGGTACATAGCCTACATGGATCGCTGGAGGGAGGCTGGCCGATTCATAGCGGATGGTTCTTCGGTACTCGAGATCGGCGGAGGAAATTTGTTTCCAGAGCTGCTTGATTACTTCAAAGCACGCGAATTCAAGTATAGCTACGCCGATGTCGATCCCGCTGCGGTGGACAGTTCACGAGCGTTGGCGGAACAGGCCGGGCTGACCGATGCCAGCTTTTCGCTGGGCTTCAACGACCAACTCGATTTCCCCACCGCCACGTTCGATGCCGTTTTTAGTTCACATTG
>JBEBKE010000102.1:0-8637 GCA_040079555.1 Sphingorhabdus sp.
TGACCGAAGGCTTTGATGTCTCGGCCAGCTTTGTGCGATATTTATCGATCCGCCAGTTGCGAAGCGTTGCGCCATAGGCGGTCTCTGCTGCGGCCTTTGCCGACAAATTCTCGGCATGAAGCGCGATGGATTTGGCACCGCTTGTCTGCACCTTGGCAATCAGCTCGCCGCCTGCTTTTTCATAATCGCCAGCATCGCCCTCGGCAACGGCAAGCAAAACGATGCGGACGGTCTTTCCGCCTTCTTGCGCGAAATACAGGAAGCTCTGCCCTGCTGCACCTTCAAAGCGCGCGACCTTGGCAGTTGCATGTGCGGCATCGCTGTTTTCCAACGGAAATACAAAACCGTCCCAGCTGCTTTTGGTGACGATAAAACCAAGCACATCTGCGTCCGCCGGACGCTGGCCTGCAAAGCGGATTTCCATGAATATAGTGCCTTTTCGCTAAATTGGGTGCGGCGCGATGCGCCGTTGCGTGCTGCTATAAGCGAACATCGCTTGCCGATTAAAGCAAAAGATTGGGTGCGTCACACAAGGTTAAGGTAATTCTGTGCAAGGCACAGGCTGGACCCGACGAGATATGGGCGATAAGGACGCTGAAACATCATGCACAGCCAAGTCCCCTCCCCGTTTTTCCGTCGCATCGCTCTCGGCTCGCTGCTGTTGTCAGCGTGCAACATCGCAAGCGTCGCATATGCGCAAACCAGCACTGCCGATCAAAAGGCTGCTGCTGACGAGGCCGACAACATCGCGTTTTCATCGGACGTTATTGATTATGACAGCCTGATCGATGTCGTGACGGCCAAAGGCAATGTCATCGTCAGCCGCGAAGGCTATACGTTGCGCGCCGATACGGTGGTCTGGAACCGCAAGTCCGGCGAGGTTACCGCGAACGGCAATATCCGCTCCATCGGCCCGCGCGGCGATGTCGCTTATGGTGATAGCATCGTCCTGACCGACACGTTGAAAGATGGTGTCGTGGAAAACTTGTTGCTCGTGTTGAAAGACGGCAGCCGCCTTGCCGCCAATCGCGGCACGCGCACCGATGGACGGCTGACCCTGGAACAGGCGGCCTATACGCCGTGCAAAGTCGAACGGGCCGATGGCTGCCCCAAAGACCCCAGCTGGCAGGTGAAAGCCGCCAAGGTGGTTTACGATCCCGATAAACGGCGGGTGAAATATACTGGCGCGCGGATTGAGCTCTTCGGCCTGCCCGTCATTCCCCTCCCCGGCCTGTCACATCCGGCAGAGACAGAGGCGGGCAGCGGTTTCCTTGTCCCCAACCTGCGTTTTTCACGCAACAACGGCGTGGAAATTGAACAAGGCTATTATTGGCGCATGTCGCAAAACCGCGATTTGACCGTTTCAGCGCATCTGTTTAGCTCTGTAGCACCCATGGGACACGCCCAGTTTCGCGCTATTGAAGATAAAGGTGCATTTCAGGTTTCGGGCTATGCCACCTATTCGAACCGCGTTTCGACTGCAGCTGGCACAACCACCGGATCAAACGCGTTTCGCGGCTATCTCGATGGTTCTGGACGGTTCCAGCTTACACCGAACTGGTCAGTGTCCGCTTCGCTCCGCGTAGCCAGCGACCGCACGTTTCTGCGCCGCTATGATATCAGCCGGGATGACCGTTTGCGCTCGACCTTTGCCGTGGAACGTATTGACGCCGATTCCTATTTCTCGTTCGCTGGTTGGGCGACGCAAACTTTGCGGACGGGCGACAAGCAGGGATTGGCACCGATTGCACTACCAGAAGTCGACTACCGACTCCGGTTAAGAAATCCAGTGCTGGGCGGTGCCGTCCAACTGCAAGCAAACACATTGATGATCGGGCGGACTTCGGGGCAAGATACTCGCCGCGCCTTTGGCCTGGCCCGATGGGATAGTCGATCCATTACTGGCCTTGGCCAAGAAGTAACGCTAACGGCGCTCGCGCGCGGTGACGTGTATCACAGCGACGAAAACTCCAGTACGCTGACCGCAATCTATCGCGGCGAAAGCGGCTGGCAATCACGCGGTACTGTTACCGCAGCGGCAGATATGCGCTGGCCATTAATCGGCAAAGCGTTTGGTAATGCGACGCAAGTGGTGACTCCACGCGTGCAACTGATCGGCACCAAAACAACCGGAAACCTGAAAGTTCCCAACGAAGATTCGCGTGCCGTCGATTTGGAAGACAGCAACTTGTTCGCGCTGAACCGTTTTCCTGGATATGACCGAATCGAAAACAACTTTCGCCTGACTTACGGGTTGGACTGGTCGATCCGCGGCAGCAAAGTTTCAGCCGATTTTAACATCGGGCAAAGTTATCGCCTGACCAACCAATCGGTTATTTTCCCCGATGGAACCGGATTGTCTGACAAAGTGTCTGACGTCGTCGGGCGCAGCGAGGTCCGGTTTAAGGATTTCGTAAAGCTGACGCACAAATTCCGGCTCGACAAAGATAGCTTTGCCATCCGCCGCAACGAAATTGATGCAACGGTCGGGTCACGCAGTACCTATATACAGGTCGGCTATCTGAAATTGAACCGCGACATTAACACTGTCGAGGATTTGGTGGATCGTGAAGAATTACGGCTTGCAGGTCGCGTGCGCGTTGCGCGCTATTGGTCCGTATTTGGTTCAACAATCGTCGATTTGACTAGCGGTAACGAAGACCCATCATCAACATCGGATGGGTTCGATCCGATCCGCCACCGGCTGGGTGTTGCCTATGACGATGATTGTTTGTCCATCGCGGTCACGTGGCGGCGTGACTATCAACCGACCGGCGATGCGCGGCGCGGCAATGCTTTCCTGTTCCGACTGGCATTTCGCAATCTGGGTGTCTAAGGAATAACCTAGCCGCAAGGCAAGGGGGGGAATCTGCTCATCATCTGTTCAGACGGTGCCCCCTATTGCGTGCGCCCTAGTGCAACAATTGGAAGTTCATACATGCGTTCATTTCGCCAGTTTTTTCTCGGAACCGCCGCTGTAACTCTGTGCGCCCTCGCGCCAGCAAACAGCCAAACGGTATCCGACGACAGTATTCAAGAAGCATCGCTAGCGGTTCCGGGCGGCCGTATCTTGGCCAAAAGCGACGATCCCAATGTTCGCCGCGCAAACGCACGCGTCAACGGCGAAGTCATCACCGGCACCGAAATTGATCAACGGATCATGTTGCTGACCAATGGTGATATGTCACAGGTTCCAGCGGAACAGCGCGACCAGCTTCGCGTCGAAATTCTTGGCCAATTGATTGACGAAACGCTGCGAATTCAAGAAGCTGACGCCAACGAAATCGAAATTTCGAACAAAGAAATCGGCGAATATATCGGACGCGTTGCCGAACAGAATTTCAAACGGTCTGTGCCAGAAACTGAGAAGTATTTAGCATCGATTGGTTCATCGATTGATTCACTGCGTAAGCAAGTGAAGGCTGAAATCGCATGGAACCGCGTGCTGGGCCGCAACGTCACACCATTCATCAACGTGAGCGATGATGAAGTGAAGGCCGACCAGGCAAAGACCGAAGCCAACAAAGGCAAAGTCGAATTTCGTCTGGGCGAAATCTATTTTTCCGCCAACGATCAAAACCGCGAGCAAGTGTATGAGACCGCGCGCAAGTTGCTGGAACAGTTGAAGAATGGTGCGCCTTTCCCTGAAATGGCAAAGCAATATTCCGAGGCATCGACCGCTGCCGCAGGCGGGGATCTTGGTTTTGTAAAGTTGACGGTGCTGCGTCAGGCATTGGCCACTGCTGCGCTGGAAATGAACAATAACGAGATCGTTGTCGTGCCTGAATCAACGGGCGTTACGTTGCTGTTGCTGATCGACAAGCGCCAAATCGGGATGAGCGACCCGCGCGATTCGACGTTGGAGCTAAAACAGATCGCCGTCGATTTCCCCGCAGGCACAACCGAAGCGCAGGCCGCGCCTCTCGTGAAACGCTTTGCCGAGGAAACACAAAAGATCAACGGTTGCGGCGCAGCCGACGCCACAGCCAAATCGCTGGGTGCGGAAGTCGTCAACCGTGACAACATTCGTATCGGCGACTTGCCCGGCCCGCTGCAGCAGGTGATGCTCGGCATGAATGTCGGCCAATCGACCCCGCCGTACGGCTCGCTGGCGGATGGCGTCCGCGTTTTCGTGCTCTGTGGTCGCAACGCCCCAAAAGAGGTGGCGCAAAAAACGGCTGAGCAGATCAGGACCGAGATTGAGGACCAGCGGGTTGAACGCCGCGCGCAGCTGTATATGCGCAGCATCCGCCGCGACGCGATTATCGACTATAATTAAAGGCAGAATTGCTGATGAATGCCAGTTCCCTGCCGCTCGCCATTTCGACGGGCGATCCGGCAGGGATCGGGCCTGAAATCATTGGAAAGGCGTGGGAGCAACGCCACTCCGCGAAACTCCACCCGTTTTTCGCGATCGGTGACCCGGCTAGCTTCGCGCCGCATTGGAACGGGCTAGTTGAGCGTATCGACAGCCCAGAACAAGCGCTCGAACGGTTCGACAAAGCCTTGCCAGTGCTGCACGTCCACAGCTGTGCATCCGTCGTGCCGGGTCAGCCTGATCTGGACGGGGCGCATTGCGCATTGCAAGCGTTGGAAATGGCGACAGGCTATGCCAAATCGGGGAATGCCGCCGGATTAGTCACAGGTCCTGTTTCAAAGGCACAGCTTTACGCTATCGGCTTTACCCATCCGGGGCAGACCGAGTTCGTCGCCGAACGCTGCGGCATTGCGAAAAACAACGCCGTGATGATGCTCGCTGGACCCGACTTGCGCGTCGTGCCGATGACGACGCACATCCCGTTGATCAACGTTATCGATCAGCTTGACGCCCGGCTCGTGCGCCAACGCATCCGCGCGACGGCAAAGGGGCTGCAACGCGATTTCGGCATTGCCCGTCCCCGTTTGGCCTTGGCGGGTTTCAATCCGCACGCCGGTGAAGCGGGTAATATGGGCCGCGAAGAAATCGATATTTTTGGCCCCGCGCTCGAAAAAATTCGCGATGAAGGCTATGATGTTATCGGTCCTCTGCCCGCCGACACAATGTTTCATACAGAGGCGCGCGCGCACTATGACGCGGCATTGTGTGCCTATCACGATCAAGCGCTAATTCCGTTGAAGACACTGTATTTCCACGAAGCCGTCAACCTGACGCTTGGCCTGCCCATAGTGCGCACGTCGCCCGATCATGGCACTGCTTTTGCGATAGCGGGTAAGAATATCGCACGACCCGATTCGATGATCGCCGCGATCCGCATGGCGGCCGAATGTGCGAAAAACCGGCTCGCTTACGCGCAAAGCTGCGCATGACCGCGAGCCCAGACCTTCCCCCTTTGCGCGAAGTCATCGCGCGGCATGGCCTGTCAGCGAACAAGGCGCTGGGGCAAAACTTTCTGTTTGACGAGCAATTGCTGAAACGGATTGCGGCTGTCCCCGGCTCACTGGTCGGGCAGCCGGTGTTCGAGGTTGGGCCCGGCCCTGGCGGGTTGACCCGCGCATTACTGCGCGCCGGGGCAAATGTCACCGCCGTCGAGCGCGACCGCCGCTGCATCCCCGCGCTTGAAGAACTGGCCGAAGCCTTTCCCGGGCAATTGCGCGTAATAGAGGGCGACGCGATGAAGATCGACGCTGCCGCCGAAACCGGCGGACCTTTCCACATAGCCGCCAACCTGCCCTATAATGTCGGCACTGCGTTGACCGTGGGCTGGCTGACAAGCGAGAACTGGCCGCCGCTTTGGTTGTCTCTGACCCTCATGTTCCAACGCGAAGTCGCCGAACGCATTATCGCGAAACCCGGAACCGATGCTTATGGCCGCCTTGCGATCCTATCCCAATGGCGCAGCGAGGCGCGGATCGCGATGCCGGTGCACCGCAGCGCCTTTACCCCGCCGCCAAAGATTATGTCCGCCGTGGTCCATATCGTCCCCAGCGTGGCGCCAGTAGACGTGGCAATGGCCACGCTAGAAAAACTCACCGCCGCCGCGTTTGGCCAACGCCGCAAAATGCTGCGCCAAAGTTTGAAAGGCGTGCCCGGCGCGCTCGATGCGTTACGCAGTGCGGGTATTGCCGAGGACCGGCGGCCAGAGACGGTCGATATCGACGAATGGTGCGCCGTGGCGCGTTCGCTAGGGGTGGCATAACCTCCGACACCCCGCTATTGGTTGCATATGCAATCACTTGCCCCCCAAGAGCGCAGCGCAATCGAGCATATCGACAACGACCGGATGCTGGCGCAGGTGCAAATCTGGTCGGGGATCAACAGTGGCACGGGTAATCTGAAAGGGCTGAATGCAACGGCCAGTCTTCTCGCCGATGCTTTTGGTTCCTTGCACGGCCACACCGAACTTGTAGAACCCGCACCGGTTGAGCGTGTGCTATCCGACGGCAGCATCGTGGAAATCGAACATGGCCGCCACCTGGTCGCCACCGTCCGCCCCGATGCGCCGATCCAACTGCTGCTGACCGGCCATATGGACACGGTGTTCGCCGTCGATCATCCGTTTCAGGAGCAGAAATGGCTGCAGGACGGCGTACTGAACGGCCCCGGCGTTGCCGATATGAAGGGCGGGATTTCGGTGATGCTTGCGGCGTTGATTGCCGCCGATACCAGCGACGTTTTCCAGCGCGTAGGCTATCAGGTGATGATCAACAGCGATGAAGAAACGGGTTCTGCGTCGTCGGCAAAGCTGATTGAGGCACTGGCGAAAGGCAAGCTGGCTGCTTTGACCTATGAACCCTCCGCCCTGCCCGATGGCACGCTGGCTGGCGCCCGTCCGGGTAGCGGCAACTTCTCGATCATCGTAACCGGCAAAAGCGCCCATGCCGGGCGCAATCCGCAGGATGGCCGCAATGCTCTGCTGGCGGCGGCGGATTTCGCTTTGCGACTGAAGGCGCTGACCCGCGAAGGACTGACGGTCAATCCAGCGAAAATTGACGGTGGCAGCCCGAATAATGTGGTGCCGGACAGTGCTGTGTTGCGCGTTAATTTACGCCCCGCTTGCCCCGAATTGGAAATCTATGCACGCAATGAAATCAACGCGTTGATTGCCAAAGTTCAACAGGAGCATGACGTTTCGATCCACCTGCACGGCAGTTTCAACCGCCCGCCAAAACCCGTCGACCCGCAAGCCGAAAAGCTGTTCGGTCTGATCAAACAATGCGGCGTTGATTTGGGCCTCAACATCGGCTGGAAATCAACCGGCGGCGTGTGTGACGGTAACAACATCGCAGCCTGCGGCGTTCCCGTGGTCGACACCATGGGAGTGCGCGGCGGCAGCATCCACTCATCCGACGAATATTTAATAACAGAAAGCCTGTCTGAACGGGCCGCGCTATCCGGGCTCGCGCTGATGCGGATAGCCGAAAAGGGAAGTTTATGAGCTTTATTATCCGTGCTGCGCGTCCCGATGATGTGCAGCCCATGTACGAAATGGCCAAACGCACCGGCGGTGGCTTCACCAACCTGCCGCCTGATCGTAAAGCTTTGGCCGATAAGCTCGAACGCTCCGCCGCCGCCTTTGCCCGCACAGAGGACGAGGTCGTCGACGATCTATTCGTATTCGTGCTGGAAAATGTTGCAACTGGCGAAGTGCGCGGCACCTGCCAAATCTTTTCCGCCGTCGGGCAGAAATGGCCATTCTACAGCTATCGCATTGGCGCATTAACACAGCACAGCGAAGAATTGGGCCGGACTTTCCGCGCCGATATCCTCAACCTGTCCACCGATTTGGAAGGCACGACAGAAGTCGGCGGACTGTTCCTCCACCCCGGCGAACGATCCGGCGGACACGGCATGTTGATCGCGCGCAGCCGCTATCTCTTCATCCGCAACCACCGCGCGCGTTTTCATGACAAGACCCTCGCCGAACTGCGCGGCGTGATCGACGAGGCCGGTGGGTCGCCATTCTGGGATGGCGTTGCGGGCCGGTTTTTCGGCATGAATTTTCAGGATGCAGACGAGTTCAACGGCAAGCATGGCAACCAGTTTATCGCTGACCTGATGCCCAAACATCCGGTCTATATCGCGATGCTGCCCGAAAATGCGCGTGCCGTTATCGGCGTGCCGCACCCCTCTGGCCGCGCCGCGATGCGGATGCTGGAAGAGGAAGGCTTTGCTTGGGAAAAATACGTCGATATCTTCGACGGTGGCCCAACGATGACGGTACGCACCGACCAGATCCGCAGCGTGCGCGACGCGGTGGATTCGCGCATAAAGGCGATTGATGACCGGGTGGGCGACCACAAGGATGGCGAAAAGCGGCTGGTGACGGTGGGCCGATTGGGCGATTTCCGCACTGCCTATGGCTGGGTGCAGATCGAGGGCGACGAAGTCCGCATCGACCCCGGCTGCGCGCGCCTGTTGGCCGTCGAGGCAGGCGATACCGTCACGCATGTGCCGAGGTCGTAATCGATGACGTTGGTTGAAATCAATTTCGATGGCATCATCGGGCCGAGCCATAACTATGCGGGATTAAGCGCTGGAAACCTTGCCTCAGCCAACAATGCGGGGGCAGCATCGCAACCGCGTGCAGCAGCCTTGCAGGGCATCGAAAAGATGCGCGCCAATCTGCGGCTTGGATTGGCTCAAGGGTTTTTCATGCCGCTGGACCGGCCGAATAATGCTTGGCTGGCGGGCCTTGC
>JBEBKE010000103.1:0-8425 GCA_040079555.1 Sphingorhabdus sp.
TGCAGGGTGAACATTTTCGTGCGAACTGGATGATATTATTGCCATTTGCGCTGATCTCATTCTTCGGCGCTATCGGGATCCTTACCTGCCTGCTTCGCCCGGAACAGGAGAGGATAGGCGATGCGTTGCTCTTCGCCGCAAAGCTGTTTCCGGTCTATCTGATCGTTTCGATCCTGACGGGTATACTCACCAGTTTCGGCGCGTTCGCCTTCCTAATCGGGCTGTTTTACATTGCGGGCCGCTTGCTTCCGGTCTTGCCCGTCGTTGTTGCAGAAACCGACAAAGGCATCGGCATCTGGGGCAGCATCGCGCGCGGTTGGGATCTCACCCGAGGCCTTGGTTGGAAATGCTTTTTGCTGTTCCTGATCATCATGCTGATCGCGTACATTTCCATGGGCGTGATTGACGTTGTCGTCGGCATCGTCTGCACAGCGGTGGCTGGACCAGAGGGCCTACCGCTGGTGCAAACCTTGGTCAGCGCACTGACTGGCAGCGTGTTGGGCGTTATCATCCTTGCGCTGGAGGCAGCAGTCTATCGCCACCTCCAGCGACAAGACGCCTAAAGCCCCAGCGACAACCTGGCGAACAGCGTGTAGCCCATCGGCTTATTGCCATAGGCTGCATCCAGCGCAGCGGATTTAGCAAAGGCCGACACCGTTCCGCCCAGCGCGAGGTTGAAGATGTCGGTCAACGGCAGGCGATAAGCATAGCCCAGCTGAAACTTGCTGATGCGGAACGGAACTTCGTGCAGCGGGTCGGTGTGTTCGGGAAATAGTTCGTCATTGCGAACATTTTCGGCGCGACCAAACAAAGTGTGATGCTCGCCTAGGTTCCAGTTCACCTCCGCCAGCCAAGCCGTTAGCGTTGGCCCGGGCTTGCGATCCTTGGCACTGAACGCCAGCATCGCCGAAAGATCGCCCGTCGCATAATGCACCGACGCTGTGGTCCGCTGTTCATCCTCATCGGGGTGGATTAGGTACTCGGGCTGTTTCAAACGCCCAGTGGAGGCTTGAACAGTCCAGTTTGCTGAGGGATTCACCGTCGCGCGGACCGACCAGCTGTCAAATCGCGGCTTTTCGATGTTCCAGCGCGCCTCATCCAGTTCGCGACCGGTGAAGATCGAACCCTCGATTTGTAACCACCAGTTTGTAAACCCGACCGTCGCTACACCATAAGTGATATGGTTGCTGTCGAACCAGTGATGCGTAATTGGTGCTTCGGGATTCAACTTAGCTGAACCACGGTGCATGAACGCGCTGGGGCCAAGTGCGGGTTCGCCAACCGGGCCGCCATAGACAAAGACGCTGCTGGTATCACCAACATTGAAATCAACCCGCGCTGCCAATTCCATAAACAAATCATGCGGATGTTGGCGATCTACCAATGGTTCGCCGCCCGCCGTTTCGCCCGTGGCAAACAAATTGGGATAGCCGCGATTTTTCATCAGCGGCTCAAGGCTCATCATAGATTTGAGTTGCAAGCGGCCCCAGTCAGTTTCTTTCTGCGCCGTCAGCATCGCCATCGATTGGACATAGGCTTTGTCACCACCGCGCGGGCCGGATTGATCGGTATAGACGCCCCACGCGTAGCCGTGCGCCATGAGCATGAAATCATCATCCAGCATGATGTGCAAACCAGTATGTCCACCCTCGCGGTCGGGCAAAAGCGACGTCCCTGATCCAGGCGATCCATGCAGCATCATCGAGGATTCAAGGCAGGAGATCGTGGACATTTTGAAGCAATCGGTCCCGATTTCTTCCTGCTCCTGCATGTCGCCGTGATCCATCTGCGAATGGTCATGCTCCTGCGCCAATGCAGTATTTGGTGCCGCCACCACAGCCATCAAGGCAAACCCGAAAACCCGCAGAAATCGGTGCAAGTTCACACTGAAATCAATGTTCGCGCAACGACGCACGAGTGCGATGAATTGGTCATTAGAGGTTATCACTGTCGCTCCATATCGAAAGGACCCGACACGCAAAAGCGTTTGATCGACTGGAACCGCCGTCTCCGCCGCTTTGCGTGACCGCAAGAATGGCTGAATTCTGCGCAAGTTCACAGTGAAATCGCTTTTTGCAACACGGCAAAAGCTGCCCATTTGGCACGGAGTTCAAACAGGGCGCGACGCAGTGAAAACATTTAACCTATATGGCACATTTTTGCCGAAATGTCCAGTACAGCATTTTTTGCGGAAGGACTGTCCCATTAGGAACTGTCCTTGCCCACTCAGACGTTGAACCTAAACAACATGATATCGCCATCTTTAACCAGATACTCTTTGCCTTCCGACCGCCATTTGCCCGCTTCTTTGGCTCCAGCTTCGCCGCCAAACTGGACATAATCGTCATACGCCATCGTTTCGGCGCGAATGAAGCCTTTTTCGAAGTCGCTGTGGATCGCGCCCGCTGCATTGGGGGCGGTATCGCCTTGGTGAATGGTCCACGCCCGCGCCTCTTTGGGCCCGACGGTGAAGAAGGTGATCAGGTGAAGCAATTCATATCCAGCGCGGATCACGCGAGCGAGGCCGGTTTCGGTGAGGCCGAGGTCTTCCAAAAACACTTCGCGGTCCTCGGCTGGCATTGTCGAGATTTCAGCCTCAATCGCGGCGGAAACGACCACCGCCTCGGCTCCCTCGGCTTTGGCTTTCTCAAACACACGCGCCGACAGCGCATTGCCATTGGCCGCACTCGCCTCTTCGACGTTACAGACATAGAGCACAGGTTTCGCGGTCAGCAATTGCGCTTGCTGAAACAGGCGTTCTTCATCAGCATCGTCGCGCTTAGTTAGGCGCGCAGGCTTGCCTTCACGCAACAGGTCACGCGCCTTGGCCAGCACAATCGCCGTCGCCTTGGCTTCCTTATCGCCCTGCGTCCCTTTTTTGGCCAGTGCCGGTACACGCTTTTCAAGGCTTTCAAGGTCGGACAGCATCAGTTCGGTATCAACCGTATCGGCATCCGAAATCGGATCGATCTTGGCATCGACATGCTGAATGTCGTCATCTTCGAAACAGCGCAGCACATGGACGATGGCATCGACCTCGCGGATATTGCCCAGAAACTGGTTGCCCAGCCCCTCCCCCTTCGACGCGCCGCGCACAAGGCCCGCGATGTCGACAAAACCCAATTGCGTCTCGATGATCTTTTGGCTTCCACCGATCTTGGCAATCGTCTGCAACCGCGCATCAGGCACCGCTACATTACCGATATTCGGCTCAATCGTGCAGAACGGATAATTGGCCGCCTGCGCCGCCGCCGTCTGCGTCAACGCATTGAACAAAGTGGACTTGCCGACATTAGGCAGCCCGACGATACCGCATTTAAAACCCATAATTTCCTCTTGAGGATATTGATAAGCCGCGTCCCTAGGCGACAGGGGAAAGCAAGTCCAGCCAGCGGTCCAATGCCTCGGGGCTTTTCAGTCGGATGACCTTTGCCTCATGGCCTTTCAAGCGCGCTTCGGTGCGCAGCTTTGGCCCGCTGTTCCATTGCAACAGGTACAGCAGAAAGGGGAAGTCAAAGCGTTCGGGGCAGCCCTTAGTCATGTCCGGTCGCGTCAACCCGCGATAGCGCCAGATACGGCGCAGCAGCCGCGCCACACATAACCGGATCGGGTGATCGAGATAGACGACAGTGTCGGCCCGCGCCAATCGCTCGCCCAAAGTGCCGCCATAAGTGCCGTCGATCAGCCAGCGGTCGGTCGCGGTGATGACCGCAAGCTTTTCGAAGATTTCATCTTTGCTGCTTTCGACCCAACCGGGTTTCCAGTTCAGCTGATCCATGTGGAAGACAGGCAGCCCCAGCTTTGGTCCAAGCTGCGCCGCAAGCGTCGATTTGCCTGCACCGCACGGACCAATGATGAGGACGCGTTGCGAGGGCAATTCTATGAAGCCCTATTTAGCTATTTGATCCGGCGCATTCTTTGATATCTATTGGCGATAGCTTCCGGTTGGACTTGTAAGTAACGTGAACCTCTAAGTCTACTCCCTGCTCAATCATATCGCGGTAGCCCTTAAATGAACAAATCAAGGCTGCATTTGCTCGTTTTGCTTCTTCATCCGACAAGGCATTGACGTCAGGAAGTCCCGTAAACGTCAACGCCAAGGTGGTGCCTTTTGCTTCTGCTGCATAAAGAAACATCCCATTGCCTAACGATTTGGGAGCGATAGCATTCACTTGAGCGGCCATCGAGGTAGCCAGTTGCGTTGGCTCCTGATTACACCCCGTCAAGATGAAGAGAGTGATAATCGGCATAATCTTCTGCACAGCTTTTGACCTTATTAATAGCGATCTAGGTTGGTAGCTAAAAAAACTTAAAATGAATTAAACTCAATCTGCCAACCGTAACGCAACCTCACTCATAAAACGCGCGTCATTGCCTTGTGCAAGCCAATCCGCCTCGGCGGCCAATGCACCCAGCATATCGGCCAGCGGATCGATCTCGCTTTTGGCAAAGCTGCCCAGCACATATCCGGTGACGCGGTCTTTGTGGCCGGGGTGGCCGATACCAAGGCGCACGCGGCGGAACTCTGCGCCGATATGATCGATAGTGGAGCGGATGCCGTTGTGCCCCGCTGCACCGCCGCCGCGTTTTACCTTTAACTTGAACGGCACAAGATCGAGTTCGTCGTAAAACACGGTGATGTCAGCGGGCGTGAGTTTATAGAAATCCATCGCGGCGCGAATGCTACGCCCGCTTTCGTTCATGAAAGTCGCGGGCTTTAGCAGGATGACTTTGTCCCCGCCGATACGCGCTTCCTGAAACCAGCCCTGAAATTTCTTGGCAGGCGCAGGCGCGTCGAAACGATCCGCAATCGCATCCACGGCCATAAAGCCGATATTGTGCCGGTGCATCGCATATTGCGGTCCCGGATTGCCAAGGCCTGCCCAGATTTGCATGTTCGGTTGCTAGCTTTCGTTACGGGCAATGAAAAGGCCGGTCTGCATTCTCTGCAAACCGGCCTATAATCATTTCAGCAAAAAAGCGAATTACTCGCCTTCGCCGTCCTTAGCCGTGTCGCCTTCTTGGCTCTTCATGCCCGAAGGAGCAACGACGGTCGCAATGGTAAAGTCGCGGTCGGTGATCGCGCTCTTTGAACCGTCAGGCAGTTTAACGTGGCTGATGTGGATCGAATCGCCGACATCAAAGCCAGCGACGTCGATAACGATTTCGTCAGGAATTTTTGAGGCATCGCAAATCAATTCCAGCTCGTGACGCACGATGTTCAAAACGCCGCCGCGCTTCAGGCCGGGCGAAGCCGCTTCGTTGGTGAACGAAACAGGCACTTCAACATGGACCGTTGAGTCCTTGGCAAGGCGCATGAAATCGACGTGGATGGGGCGGTCGCTGACCGGATGCAACGCGACGTCCTTTGGCAAAGTGCGGACGGCTTTGCCGTTCACAGTCACTTCGACAATGCTGTTCGAAAAATGGCCAGTCATCAATGCTTTGATAAGGGCTTTTTCCTCGACATGGATGTTTTCCGCGTCTTGGTTGTTGCCGTAAATGACGGCGGGTACACGGCCTTCGCGACGCAATGCACGGGAGGCTCCCTTGCCAGCCCGTTCGCGCGGCTCAGCCGACAGTGTCAGCAGATCGCTCATAATATTTCTCCAATTAGATTCAGTAGATGCCGTCACGCCTCCAGGGATGACCATAACGGCAAGCGAGCGCCACTAGGCAGCTTTTGCCAGAAATGCAAGCATTACTGACTTCGGCGGCCATCGAGCCACCCGTTCGTTTAATAACGGATCAGTTCAGTATTTCGACCATAGGCTGTCAACAAATGTTGGACACTGACCGGTCCGGCCAAATGCCCCGCGCCGACGGCCATAAATAGGGTGCCAGGCGTTGTCATGCGCCGATTGATCCATGCCGCCCAGCTTGCGTTGCGGCGTGTCAGCAAAGGTTCGGTTAGTTTCAGAGTATCAAAGCCTTCGTTCATGGCTGTGGCGACGCCGTCGGTATCTGCTGCTGCCCATAAATCAACAAGCCGGTCAGTTTGTGGTGCGATGTCATCAATCGAAGTGGCGGTCGTGGCGGCGTATTCCACTTGCACTTTCTCTGGCAGAGCATCGAAAATCGAAAGCTGGAACCGCATCGTTTCCAGCCCGACGATCGGCTTTTTGCTCGCGGCTGCGGCAGCTTTTAGCTGCACTTCGACCCCGCTGGTCAGATCATAGCCTTTTTGCAGCAACCCGGCATAATACAGGTTCACCGCGACCGCCCAACCATCGAGTGGATCAAGGTCAGCGTGATTCAGCCCCAGCTTGGCAACCGCAGCCTCATAGGCCTTTAATCCTTCTGCGCCCAGTTTCTGACGAATAGTGCGCCCGCTTTTATCGATGCTAAGGTCTGCCATCACCGCGGCTGCTTCCGCCGCACTGGGATCAAGCATTTCGAGCACCAAAGTATCGGATTTATCGAACGCAGCTTTCACCCCATCATCAAACCAACCAAGTCCGGGGCGTAAGACATGCACTGTGCCAAACAGATAGATGGTCGTGTCTTCATCGCGCAGCACCCATAATGCAGGATCGACGTCTGTGACGTTTTGGGCGTTTTCCGCCACGGGCTGCAAGCCATCGGACTGGGCCTGCGCCGCTGATGACAGCAATGACGCGATCAGCAATAAACCGGCGCGTATCATTTCGGCGCGACGACCTTCTCCGCCTCTTTCGCCTCGGGCTTTCCGATTTTCGGCTTTTCGACATCAGGTTTTACAGCAGGCTTCTCGTCAACCGCTTTCGCGTTCTCGCCTGGCTTTGCCTCTTCAAGCTTTTCGGGGTCAATTTTCCAGTCGTCGGGTTTAGCGTCACCCGCAACAACCTTGCCAAGCGGCTTGATAAGGCGCTGAAACTGGTCACCCAGCATGGCATCAACGGCGGGGCCGATATCGGCAACCTTGTACCGCATATAGCCACCAACGACATAGGAAAGGCTGATCTTCGTCCCTGCCCCGCCCTTCAACGGCTCCATCGCCACCGTCAGCGTACCCTGCATCGCTTCGGATTGCAGCGGTCCTAAAGCACCCGACATGCGCAACACTTTTCCGGGGTCGGTAAACAGCACGCGCATATGTTCCACGCTGCCACGCGGCTTCACCGAACCATCCGCTGCCTTGTCTTGCAACAATTCGCAGAAACAGCCGCCAGCTTGCGCGTCGATGTAAAAGCCGTCTGTTTTGCCAGACCAGCTATGCGATGGATTCCACCACTCCTTTGGAACCAACAGCCGTTTCCACACTTCTTCGGGCTTGCCCAACACCTCGGCAGTATGGCCTACAACAAAGCCGGCTTCGCTTTGACTTTTGACGTCAGCATAAGCGGGGGTGGTAATCAGCGCAAAGCCGGTGGCGAGAAATAGAATTTTTTTCATGGCCGGTAGAATAGCGCCGATAGCGTCTTCGGCAATGCTTATTCGGCAGGTGCCAACCGCGTTTTGCGAACGTCGCGCAAATAGACCTGTGACGGATTTTCCACCCAGATGTGCAGCATATGCGCCAACGCGATCACGGTCACCAAAGCCACTCCAGTCGCCGCCAGCAAGGACATGCCCGTCGCCGTAAGATGATCGATCAAGACATAGCCGACATATTGATGGATCAGATACAAGGGATAGCTGATCGCCCCGAGCCAGAGTAAAAGCGGGTGCTTCATAAAGCCCAGCCAGCCATGCGTCATAGCCCAGAACAGACAGGCGGTCGCGGCAGCGACGATGGCGGCCGAAGTTCCCGACAGCGCCACAATCGCGACCAAGGCAAGATGCCACGCGACGGCTCTGCGCCAATCGATCATTCCGCAAAAATAGCGATAATGAATCATGCCGATGGCAAACAGCGGAATATAGTCCAGCGCCACCATCCGCGCCGCCCAGATCGGGAGAACACCCGTCATCCCTTGCAAGATGTGCAGCGCCAGCCACCCCGCCAGAACCAGTTCCAACCGCTGCAACAAGCGCAGATGCAAGACCAAAGCCATCACCAGATAAAAGGACAATTCTATGCTTAGACTCCAATACGAGCCGTCGACCGATTGAATATCAAACCAATAATGCATCATCGTGGCGTTGGCCAAGGCGACCTGCGGCGACACCATCAGTTTCTGGTCATTGCCGATCAGGACAACGATTATCGTAATCGCCATCGCGGCCCAATACACAGGGAAAAGTCGGCTAAATCGGGACCATGCAAAGGCCGATACGCTGGTCGTGCGTTCCAATGTCATGCTGATCACAAAGCCGGATATCGCAAAAAACAACGATACCCCATGATGCCCCCAACCGAACAGCAAAGGCAGTTCGCCAATCGATAGATCTCGCGGTTCATATTTGAAGTTGAAATGGTACAAAAGCACCAGCATCGCCGCGATGCCGCGCATCGCGTCAAGCTCTAACAGCCGCCTATTCTGAATCGTGCCCCCGACCATGC
>JBEBKE010000104.1:0-8382 GCA_040079555.1 Sphingorhabdus sp.
TCATCTCGTATCGGCTCATCCAACGCTCCCTTCCAGAAGCATTGAATCAAACTTAAACCGCTTTGGGAATCCCGTTTATGAGTTCACGGCCTAGTATTGTGTCCCCGGAATTCATAAGTATTGTGTCCTCGGAATTCATAGTGTCCCCGGAATTCATAATGACGCAGGAGCCTTACGACTAAGCTACAAGTATTACGCCTTTGCGAGCTGTTCGGCAAAAGAAACTATCACGAAAGGAGCTCCAGTGACAAAACTTGGCGTTCCGGAATCTTTATGTCCCCGGAATTGTTAATTGTTGAACCGAATGACAGCGGCATTCTCCTTCGTTGAACTTGAATTATTACAAAAACATATTGCCAAAACAATCGTATTTTTATTGAAGTACAAGTATCCTTTTTTGTATCTTGTGTTAAAGATCGTAAAAAATAGATCGCAAATTCACTATATTATTACCGAAAAAATATGATTATTTTAAACAAATAGACATAAATTTGAATTTTTATAATATTAATTGACTGGAGTCTTTATTGCATCATCACATGTATGATTCCCCCAGGCTGGGTCATCTTGATATAACTTCATCGTAACATCGGCAACCCGCGGGATGCCCTTTCGATCATAGGCCAAGATGAAACGCACATCACAACGCGCATATTCGCCGCCGGCTTGAGCGGTTTCACCTTCGGGTCCGACGACTATGGTTTGTGCTGGCCTCTGAAACTCTGTTGTGTATGTCAAAAAGCGTAGGCCGTCCATGTCGCTAACCCCTGCCGGTCCCATTGCCAAGGCAACATCATATTCGCGTTTGCCCTGCCAAACCTGAATCGCTGACGATTCTATTTTGCTGACCTTGCGGTTTCCCCTGACTTTGCCAGCCTGCTCGGCAAACGCGGCCTGCGTGTCCAGCTCGTCTATTTGTGGCTGCGCATAGGCAGAAGCCTGGCTCGCAATATCGGCCATTTGCGCCTCGATCGCGGCATATTTTTTCTCATTTTCTGCGATTTCGGCTTCAGTTAGTTGACGTCCCGTTCCCTTCAGTTCCGGGCGCTTACCGTCAGCCCATAAATTGGTCCAAGTAAGGTCGCTTAGGGCAAAGCCAGATGTATCATCGCCGACGTAGAGGATATCTTGCAAGCCAAAATGGGAGAGTGATGACCTGAACTGGGCTTGGTCTGGTTGGCCATTCCGAGTTGCTGCCTTGATCGCATTATAGATACCAATATGATTGCAGGCTACTTTGCGCACCTGCGCCATCATTTCGGACGTGACCGGAGCCCAACCTTCGGGTGCTATCTCATTATAGGTACGGGTTCGCGTATATTCCGAACCGCTAACGATTTGAAAGCGATCAGGAACATCCCGAATAACTGATTTATCAGGGCGCTTTTTGTTCTTTCCAACGGGAACTGTGCTTGCCTCCGGTTCACAAGCAAATTGCAGCGTCATTTCGACCCACTCCGGCTTGTCAGGCGCTTCGAAGATCAGGTCGATTTCGATTTGCATGATCCGTTCTGGTCCGAACAATGCATCCATTGGTGTCCGATCCCGGACCAACAAGCCGGCGTAGACGACCATTCGATCTGCAGGTTCGCCGCTGCCATAAACCAGAAAAGTTTGTGCGTTAGCCGGAGCCGCCACGACAAAAACTAATAGAAGAATATTGAAAAGAAATTTGCTCATGTTGAGCGCTCGAATTAAATGGAATAAATTGAGACACCGAAGCGTCGCATCATGCCGTTGTTCATTGGCCAAAAAGCGATCCTGAAAGGCGTCGTTATCATTTCCCATTCACGCAATTGCGCAACTGGTCGCGCGCCATCACTGACACGATTGCCCTGATGGTTGAGGCCGCTTGCGTGCACTGAATACTCCCTTACTCGAGAACAGAGCTCTCGTATCACTCGATGGAACTCCTTAAAGTTATCGTGTAATATAACGCAAAGGAGGGTTTCGACAGACAGAATTTTTGTACCGGTATATTTTGGCACAGCCGCGCTGTATCCAGGGACTCGCAATTGCATGCCCCCATTTTGCTACCGTTTTGTCCTGCACACCCCACCACTCTTGACGAATCACCTAACCCCGTCTAACCGCCGCCGCACTCCACATGGGAAGCGCACATCACCGGTGCCTTTGCCGCGCAAACCCGCACGGCTTTGGTTCTTGCTTCCCAGAGGTTCAACCGGAAGGAAAAAGACTATGGCGGCACCTGTCGTTACCATGCACCATTTGCTCGATGCCGGAGCGCATTTCGGGCACCAGACACATCGTTGGAATCCAAAGATGAAGCCGTATATTTTCGGCGCTCGCAACGGAATCCACATTCTTGATCTGTCGCAGACTGTTCCACTTTTTGCCCGCGCGCTCGACTTTGTGTCGGCGACTGTGCAGGGCGGCGGAAAAGTGCTGTTCGTTGGCACAAAGCGTCAGGCTCAAGAACCTATCGCTGATGCCGCACGCGCATCGGGCCAGCATTTTGTCAACCATCGCTGGTTGGGCGGGATGTTGACCAACTGGAAAACCGTTTCCAACTCGATCAAGCAGTTGAAGACTTTGGAAGAACAGCTTTCGGGCGACACTTCGGGTTTCACCAAAAAAGAAATCCTGCAAATGACGCGGAAGCGCGACAAGCTCGACATGAGCCTTGGCGGTATCCGCGACATGGGCGGCGTTCCTGACGTTATGTTCGTGATCGATGCGAATAAGGAAGAGCTGGCGATTAAAGAAGCCAACGTTCTGGGTATTCCCGTCGTTGCTGTTCTCGATTCGAACGTTTCGCCAGACGGCATTGCATTCCCGGTTCCGGCGAATGACGATGCCGCCCGTGCGATCCGCCTGTATTGCGAAGCGATTGCTGCGGCATCGACCAAAGGCAATGTTAGCGCAGCGGTTGCGCGCGGCGACGATCTGGGCGCTGCGGTTGAGCCAATGGCTGAACCCGTTCTGGTCGAAGAAGCAGCACCTGTTGCTGAAGCTGCACCAGAAGCCGCTGTTGAGGCTGCTCCAGAAGCATAAGCTTTTATCACCCGGGATACTGGGTGACATCATACTGAAATCGGGCAGGGGCTAAAACGTCCCTGCCCAAACCCATTTTGAAAGGACATAGAATGTCTGCAATCACTGCATCCGCTGTAAAAGAACTGCGCGAGCTTTCTGGCGCTGGCATGATGGACGCCAAAAAGGCGCTTGAAGAAGTTGGCGGCGATATGAACGCTGCTGTCGATCTATTGCGCGCCAAAGGCCTTGCCACTGCGGCGAAAAAATCCAGCCGTACTGCTGCAGAAGGTCTTGTCGGCGTTGCCGTCGAAGGCACAAAGGGAACTGCTGTTGAAGTCAACAGCCAGACCGATTTTGTCGCCAAGAACGAGCAGTTCCAAGAATTCGTTTCGACCGTAACCGGCGTTGCGCTTGGCCTTGGTGCCAATGACGCAGAAGCCATTTTGGCTGCGCCCTATGGCAATGGCGAAACGGTTCAGGAAGTTCTGACCAACAACATCGCGACCATCGGTGAAAACCAGGTTATCCGCCGCGCCAAGTCGCTGTCGGTGAATGCTGGCCGCGTTGTATCGTATGTCCATAACGCTGCGGCCCCCGGAATGGGCGGCATCGGTGTGTTGGTTGCGCTGGAAAGCGAAGCTGGCGCTGATACGCTCGACGCGCTGGGCAAGCAATTGGCGATGCACATCGCAGCAGCCTTCCCGTTGTCGCTCGACGAAACTGGCCTTGACGCAGACACGTTGGAACGCGAACGCGGCATTGCGCGTGAAAAAGCATCGGAAAGCGGCAAGCCCGCCGATATCGTTGAAAAGATGGTCGAAGGCGCTGTGAAGAAATTCGCGAAAGAAAACGCGCTGCTTAGCCAATTGTTCGTGATGGACGGCAAAACCCCTATCGCCGACGTTGTCGTGGCTGCTGGAAAAGCCGCTGGCTCGGCTATCGTGCTGAAGGACTATGTCCGCTTCCAACTTGGCGAAGGCATTGAGAAAGAAGTTTCCGACTTTGCTGCCGAAGTGGCTGCTGCTGTCGGTAACTAATAAAAACCGCTCTCCACGTTAGGGAGAACAGGCTGATAAAGCCTTGGCGATATGGCGCACGGCTCTTATAGCTGGGCGCCATTATCGTATTGGATACGAAATTCGGGGATTGAGGGTCATATGAGCGCGAACGGTTATCGCCGCATTTTGTTAAAGCTGTCTGGCGAAGTGCTGATGGGTGATCAATCCTTTGGCATTGATCCTGAAACCGTCGCGCGCGTTGCCGAGGAAGTGAAAGCGGCCAAGGACACTGGCCTTGAAATCTGTCTGGTAATCGGTGGCGGCAATATCTTTCGCGGCGTTGCGGGGGCCTCCAAAGGCATGGACCGCGCGCAGGCCGATTATATGGGGATGTTGGCCACTGTGATGAACGCGCTGGCGATGCAGAACGCGCTGGAACAAATCGGCGTACAAACGCGGGTGCAGTCCGCGATTGAAATGGACAAGGTGTGCGAACCCGTCATTCGCCGCCGCGCAGAGCGCCACCTTGAAAAAGGCCGCATCGTGATTTTTGCCGCCGGTGTGGGCGCTCCCTATTTCACCACCGATTCAGGCGCGGCATTGCGTGCCGCCGAAATGAAATGCGATGCGTTGCTGAAAGGCACCTCGGTTGATGGCGTCTACGATGCTGATCCCAAAAAAGTGCCGACTGCAAAGCGGTATGACACGCTGACGTATGACCGCGTGCTTGCAGACAATCTGAAAGTCATGGATGCCAGCGCGGTGGCGTTGTGCCGCGACAATGAAATCCCAATCGTGGTGTTTTCGATCCGCGAACAGGGCAATATCCTGAAAGTGCTGGATGGAACCGGCGTCTCTACCGTTGTGAAAAGTGAAGGGAAGTAAGCCATGGCGCAATATGACAAGGCCGATGTCGAACGCCGGATGAAGGGCGCTGTGGAGTCGCTGAAAGGCGATCTGTCCGGTCTGCGCACGGGGCGGGCCAATGTGACTTTGCTCGATCCGGTGAATGTAGAGGTTTATGGATCGCAAATGCCGCTGAACCAAGCGGCCACGGTCAGCGCGCCTGAACCGCGGATGCTGTCGGTGCAGGTGTGGGATCGTTCGAATGTCACGCCGGTTGAAAAGGCGATCCGTTCGGCGGGGCTGGGGCTGAACCCGATTACCGATGGTCAGACATTGCGCCTGCCAATCCCCGATTTGACCGAAGAACGCCGCAAAGAACTGGCCAAGCTTGCCGGGCAATATTCGGAAAAGGCAAAGATCGCCGTCCGCAATGTGCGCCGCGACGCTAATGATGCGCTAAAGGTTGATGAGAATAAAAAAGTCATCAGCGAAGATGACCGCAAGCGGCTTGAAACCGAAGTGCAGAAGATGACCGACGAAGCGATCAAAGCAATGGATGAAGCGGCGTCGCACAAAGAAAAGGAAATCATGAGCCAGTGATTGGCTATGCGGCCCTTACCCCCTCACTCGTCATTCCCGCGAAGGCGGGAATCCATCACCCGAGGCTGAAATTTAGACATTCGGTGATGGCCCCCCGCCTTCGCGGGGGTGACGAATCCAGGGTGTGTGGCTGATGTTGGGCTTTGCAAAAAAAACTGTCTCTCCAAAGGCGGATAGCGGCACCGAATCAACCGGCCCCCGCCACGTCGCCATCATCATGGACGGCAACGGCCGCTGGGCCAAAAAACGCCATTTGCCGCGCGCACTCGGCCACAAAAAGGGTGTCGAGGCAGTACGCGAGATTGTGCGCTATGCCGCAACCACTGGATTGGAGGCGCTGTCGCTTTATGCCTTTTCCAGCGAGAATTGGAAACGGCCAGAGGATGAGGTCAGCGACCTCATGGGCTTGCTGCGTGCATTCATCAAATCCGACATCGAAGAATTCGCCGCCAACGATGTGCGATTAAAGATATTGGGCAATTATAAGGTGCTCGCCCCCGATATTATCGACCTGATCGAAGACGCAATGGCGCGCACCGCGCACAACACGCGCACGACTTTGGCCGTGGCGCTGAACTATGGCGCGCAGGATGAGCTGGTCCGCGCCGCGCAAGCCGCCGCCGCTGAAGGGGCGATCACCGAAGAAGCCATCGCCCGCCATCTCGACACCGCCGACATGCCGCCGCTGGATCTGCTAATCCGCACATCGGGCGAACAACGCCTATCCAACTTCATGCTGTGGCAGGCCGCCTATGCAGAGCTGTGGTTCACCGACACACTCTGGCCCGATTTTGGACCGGAGGAATTTGGACGCGCCTTGGCGGAATTCACCACGCGCGAAAGGCGCTATGGCGGACGATGAGTTTTGATATGGCGCGTCCGTTTAACCACCCCCGTCACCCTGAACTCGTTTCAGGGTCCATTGCGCAGTTGTGCTTGGGGGTGCCTCACAAAGCCCAGCCTCACCGTCGCGCCGTTCCAAAAGCGTCAGAAGAAACCTCCCGATGGACCCTGAAACGAGTTCAGGGTGATGGTGTGTTGGGATCGGTTTTGTGACGGAAGTTTCACCTAAAAAGAAGTCTGACCTGGGCGTGCGGATGGTTTCGGCGATCGTTATGGTTGCGGTTGCCGCAGTAGCATTTGCCTTGGGTGGAATGTGGTTAGACGTGTTCCTGGGATGCGTTGCATTAGTAGCATTTATCGAATTTGTCGGGCTTGTCATAAAGGCAACAAATAACACGATTTATCGCGTAGCCGCTTTGGTTGTTGGCCTCATCTATTTGGGTCTCGCTATTACGACTTTGATCACTGCTCACCGAGATCTCGTGTTTCTGATAGTTGGTTCCGTCGTTGCCGTTGACACGTTTGCCTATTTTGTCGGGCGAAAATTCGGTGGTCCGAAAATTGCACCATCGATCAGCCCTTCAAAAACCTGGTCAGGGCTGGTTGGCGGCGTTTTGGGTGCAAGCTCTTTCGTGATGACGGTCTCGCTCGCGACTAAGCTGTTTTATGATACGCACCTATGTCGATCTTATTATGACTATATGGACTCTTTCGAGCCGCGGTCGGCTGGAATTTTCTCGTTCGATGATCGATGCCATATTGCTACGGCTACCATCGACCTCACATTTGCTTGGCAGGTTTTGCTGATTGGTTTTTTGATTGCAGTCGTTGCGCAAGCCGGTGATTTTCTGGAGAGCTGGATCAAGCGTCGTGCTGGCGCAAAAGATTCCGGCAGTTTCATTCCCGGGCATGGTGGTGTGCTTGATCGCGCAGACGGCATGGTAGCAGTCGCGTTTGTTTTCGGCCTTATCAACTTGGCAGTGTTGGTGTGGAATCCGTAATGACCCGCACCATCTCCATCTTCGGCGCAACAGGCTCTGTGGGCCTCTCCACTCTCGATCTAGTGCGTCAACACCGTGACGCTTATCGTGTCGTCGCACTCACCGCCAATGGTAACGCGGCGGAGCTGGCGGCGCTCGCCAAAGAGTTTGAAGCCGAGATTGCGGTCGTTGCCGACGAGGCCGCTTATCCCGCACTCAAGGCTGCGCTCGCCGGCACCAACATCCGCGCCGCCGCTGGCCCTGACGCCCTTATCGAAGCTGCCCAAATGGGCGCAGACTGGACGATGGCCGCCATTGTCGGATGCGCGGGGCTTCCTCCCACCATGGCCGCCATTGAGGCGGGCAAAACCGTCGCGCTGGCCAATAAGGAAGCACTCGTTTCCGCAGGCGAACTCATGATGGCCGCCGTCGCCCGATCTGGCACGACGCTGTTGCCTGTGGATTCAGAACATAACGCTATCTTCCAATGCCTCGCGGGCGGCAAGATCAGCCAGGTGCGCAAAATCACGCTGACCGCAAGCGGAGGGCCGTTCCGCACCTTCACACTCGACCAAATGCGCGCCGTCACTCCAGCACAAGCCGTGGCGCACCCCAATTGGGATATGGGTGCCAAGATCAGCGTGGATAGCGCCAGCATGTTCAACAAAGGGCTGGAACTGATCGAGGCGCATCATCTGTTCCCCGTTGGTCTTGATAAGCTTGATATCGTTGTCCATCCGCAATCGGTGGTGCATTCGATGGTGGGCTATGTCGATGGTTCCACCATAGCGCAATTAGGGCCGCCCGATATGCGAGTGCCGATTGCCAGCGCCTTGGCTTGGCCTGAACGGATGGAGACCAATTGCGCACCATTGGACTTGGCCGCCGTTGGCAGGCTGGATTTTGAGGCGCTGGACGAAAGCCGCTTTCCCGCGACCAGACTATGCCGCGACGCTATTTCAGAGGGCGGGGCCAAGCCCGCGATCCTGAACGCGGCAAACGAAATCGCTGTTGCTGCCTTTCTTGCCGGACAAATCGGCTTTCTGGATATCGCCGATGTCGTTTCGCAGGCGCTGGACGGTTATTCGCCGAATGCGCCGCATGATCTGGATACGCTG
>JBEBKE010000105.1:0-8311 GCA_040079555.1 Sphingorhabdus sp.
GCCGATTGAAACAGGATTTGATACCAGACCAGACCTCCCATTATGACCGCCTGAAGGAAGAACATGATTCTCAGCAGGTTGATTTTCCAGAAGGGGACGGCAGGAAAAGTGGGATCAGACAATTCATTCATGGATGGCTCCGGCGGCAGATCGCGGCATGCTCAGTTACAGGAGACTGAACTATGCGCTCGACATCTGAGTTACTCATGTAATACACTCGGCTCCATGACTTTGGGTTTCAATTGCATGATTGCAGGATTCAATTGTGGCTGAAGCAACCGTATCCGCAGGCTACGCAAAGGCATTGCTGGATCTGGCAACAGCAAAGGGCGCGGATCCAACTTTTCTGGCCGAACGATGTGATCTGCAACTCCAGCAGTTAGAAGATCCCGACACGCGCGTGCCCTTCCGCGTATTCAAGGCCCTGATGCAGACGGCAAAAACACTGTGCAATGATCCGGCCTTCGGGCTTCATTTCGGGGAGCAATCCCATTTTGCCGACATCTCTATCGTCGGTCTGATTTGTCAATCAGCTCAAACGATGGGCGAGGCATTCCATCAAATGAACCGATATGCAAAGCTGGCCATCGACGTCGACGCGACCGATGGCGGCAACCGGTTCGAACTCAAACGCATCGGCGATGATCTGTGGCTTGAAGACCAGCGCCGCGTCCCCAATGATTTTCCCGAGCTGACTGAATCCACTTTTGCGCGCTTCATCTGCGAAACAGCCCGTCATTTCGGCGACGCGCCCTTTGCACGGTGCGTGCACTTCACCCATGCCGAACCTGACTATCGGGCAGACTATGACCGGATCATGCAGGTGCCGATCAGCTTCGGCTGCGACAAAAACGCGATCTGCATTCACGAAAGTTGGCTGGCCATCCGCACCAACAACGAAAACAAATATGTGTTCGGCATTTTTTGCGAGCGTGCTGATGCTCTGCTGGCACGACTTCGGGCAACCGAAACCATGACGGGACGTGTTCAAAGCCTGTTGGTGCCCCTATTGCATACCGACCATGTGGGGATGGACTTGATCGCCGCGAAGCTCGGTCTGAGCCGTATATCGCTATATCGTCAACTGAAGCGGGAGGGGACAAATTTTGAGGTGATTCTGGACAATTTGCGACACGAACTGGCGCTGCAATATCTTGGTGGCAAAAAGGCATCCGTTAACGAAGTGGCTTATCTTGTCGGGTTTTCCGATCCCGCAGCATTCTCCCGCGCGTTCAAACGCTGGACGGGCGTCAGCCCAAGTCGGTCGAGAACGAATGATCAGCATTAGGGCGGCACGGACCTGTGGGACATTTCTTGCTGCTGACTGGCAGGCAGGTGGATCGATCTGATCACCAAGCAAGACTGGTTTCATCGAACGATTTTGGGGCCCATTGACGTGACCCTCTGATTTTCCTCCGAGCTTGATTAGAGTCCGGCCCATTGGAAGGACGGATAGATGAGGGCACGATTTTGGCGTAAAATCAGCGATCATTGTCATTTTGCGCTGGCTGGCCGCCGGGTACTGCTCCTGCTTTCGAACCCGAGCTGGAGATGAAAATTGGCCTTGGAATTGCGCCCGAATTGCGAATGCTGCGATTGCGATCTGCCGCCGTCGTCAACCGATGCGCGCATTTGCACGTTCGAGTGCACATTCTGCGCCGCTTGCGTTGATGAGGTGCTTTACAATGTCTGTCCCAACTGTGGTGGCGGTTTCGCGCCCCGGCCGATCCGTCCCGCGCGGGAATGGCGGTCAGGACTGTCTGTGGCGCAGCGCCCGCCCTCAGCCACTCGCGTCTATCTTTCACGCAGCAGGGAAGAGATTGAAGCGCACTCGGCGCGGATCAGAGATATCCCACCAGAGCTGCGATGATCCTGTTTGCAGATCTTCCGGCGCAGAGTTAGGCTTTGCCCAAGCACAGGAGGCTCCATGTCCGCGCCAGACGTTATCACCCTGACAGACAAGTTCGCCGGTTTTTCTGATCACTGGAATCCGCGCATCGTCGGGCGGTACAACGGCAACGAACTGCGCATAGCCAAAGTGCAAGGCGATTTCACCTGGCACAGCCACGGCGATACGGACGAGCTGTTCTTGGTGATTGCGGGCGAACTGTCGATCGAGTTCCGGGATGGCGTCCGGCGGCTTGGTCCGGGTGAGATGATCGTTGTACGTCGGGGCACCGAACACCGCCCGTTTGCAGAAAGTGAATGCCAGATCCTGTTGATCGACCAGGAAGGTGAACCCAATACCGGTCTCAACCCATCGGAATTGACCCGCCGAAAGCTGGATGAACTGTGACGGATGGAGAGGGTTGCCCGATGCATCTTGGTTTGATCGGCGGCATTGGCCCTGCGGCGACCGATTTTTACTATCGGCGGCTGATTGCAGCTTTTGCCGCGCGGAATGCCGATCTGCAGCTGACCATTGTCCACGCCGACGCGCCGACCTTGCTCCACAATCTGGCCGCAGGAAATGTGGCCAGTCAGGTTGCGATCTACCAGCGTCTCGCCAATCGCCTGGCTGCGGCAGGCGCTGGCTGCTTAGCGATCACGTCCATCGCCGGTCATTTCTGCATTGATGCCCTCAAGCCGGTGTCACCGCTGACGGTAATCGACATGATTGAAGAGGTAAGCTTGGCGATCAGGCAGATGGGTTACAGGCGTTTGGGTATTCTTGGCACGCGCACGGTCATGGAAACGCGGTTCTATGGCAGCTTGCCGCAGGTAACGATCATTCCACCCAATGATCAGCACTTGCATGAAGTCCACCAGGCCTATTCGGCAATGGCTATCGCCGGCTTTGCGACAGCGGCGCAGTCCGCGACGTTCCATGCCGCCGCACAATCCCTGCTGCACGACGAAAGCGTCGAAGCCATCCTGCTGGGCGGCACCGACCTAGCGCTGATCTTTGACCCGGCGACCTCAGCATTTCCAGTAATTGACTGTGCGGCCATCCATGCAGATGCGCTTGCCGCACTGGCAATGTCAGGTCGATCTCCGTGATCGATCAGGCCGGTTCGTTCGCCCGGTCAGGGCAGTCTTGCCGGGCCGGGAAAGGCAGTCAGCGCGACAGACATCGAAACCCGGCCGATCACGCCTGCGCAATCGCGGATCAGCCCGCCGCCGATTCCGCCACCGTTAGCGGGGTGCCAATGGGTTTGCGGCTCTATCCCGATCCACTCCCCGCATGGCGCGCGCAGCAGCTGGACGGTCAGATTGGGGTTTGGATCAGCCACGACATTGGCAAGGGGGCGAAAGATGCCATGCGCCCAGTCCGCCGGGCCCAGCACGCGCGCCATTGGTCCTGCGCCAGCGATCACATCCTCCTTCAGGCGGAACCATCCGATCCCGTCACCGGTGCGGGCCTCCATGGCATCCATGAACCATGGTCCGCCATGGGGAGCGGCGCGCGCGCTGGATGGATCTTGCAGTGGATCAAATGTCAGTTCGTCAGGCGGTGAAAAGCCCGGCATGTCAATCGCGCGTGGTATGCCCAGCGTGACGCGGACCATTGCGCAGGGCTGATCGTGCCCCTCCGCCCAGACCGTGTTGTCGATGATGGAGATGCGCCCACCTGCGCGGACCGGCGTGATTTCGGTGTGAAGCCGCACCAATGGCGTGGGCCGCAGGAACCAGGCGCTGACGCTCAGCGCTTCGCCCCAGCTCCGCTCGGCTGCCAGCAGTTCGATCTCGCCAGCCAGCAGCCCGGCAACCGCGCCGCCTTGCAGACCGGAAAACGGCCCCTGGGCCAGCGCGGTCGGCGTCCACTGCCCGGCACCATGCGCTTCAAAAACTGCCATTGTCCAAACTCCATCGCTGCTGGGACAAGGGCAGGTGGCGAGCGTTGCTTCGGGTGACAAATGATCTATTGTCGTCATTGATGAAAAATTCTCATTCATACGCTATGCAGGCCGGGACCAACCCGTTGGCATTGCCGTCAACAACAGCCTTGCTGGCGTTCAGGGAAGCTGCAGCCCATCTGAGCTTTCGCAAGGCTGCCGAAGTGCTGGGGCTGACACCGTCTGCCGTCAGCCATCAGATCCGGGGGCTGGAAACGCAGCTCGGCGTGCGGCTGTTCGCGCGCAGCACCCGCGCGGTCGTGCTGACCCCGGCAGGGGCGGACTATCTCAAAGCCGTCAAGGAAGCGCTTGAAATGCTGGCGACGGCAAGTGGCGCGCTCAAGGAACTGGCAGGTTCGCATCAGGCGGCGCTGCGGGTCAGCGCGCTGCCGTTCTTTTCCAGCACGGTCCTGTTGCCCCGGCTCGCGCAGCTGCAGGCGTTCTGCCCGGGGCTGACCCTGAAGCTTGAGGCGACCCATGACTATGCCGACTTTGACGGGCTGGATGTGGATATTGCCATCCGATACGGCAAAGGCCGCGCCGCTGGTCTGCGGTTTGAAAAGCTGATCGACGTGGTCAGCCTGCCAGTCTGCGCACCAAAGCTGGCGCGCACGATCGTGCAGCCCCGCGACCTTGTCGGCATGACCCTGATTCATCTGACCGCACAGCCCGGTGCCTGGCCGGCATGGCTTGCCGCAAACAAGGTTCCGGATTTGGTGCCAACAGGCGAAATGTGGGTCGATTCTGTACCATCGGCCTTGGAAGCCGCCGAGCATGGTTTGGGTGTTGCTCTTGCCATGCACCCCTTGATCGCGGCGCGGGACGGGTTCGGACAGGCGCTTGTCGCGCCGTTTGAGCCCTCTGGAAGCACCGGTACGTTCTATCTGGTGACGCGAAGCGAGCAAGCGCATGACCGCCGCATCGCCGCCTTCCGGGCCTGGCTCAGCAGCGCGCTGGAACAGGTGCAGCACTGCCCGTAGCCGCCTTGCAGGCCGGACCATGCAGCATCCGGTATTCGCCGGCGGTCAGTCCCAGTTCGCGCTGGAACGCCGCCGAAAGCCTGGCCGGATGCGGAAAGCCGGTCATGCCCGCAACCTGTTTGAGCGGATGCCCGGCTTCGATCAGTGCGCGGGCACGCGCGATGCGGTTGCGGTTGACGAATTGGGCGGGCGGTGAGCCGGTGGCAGCGGTGAAATTGCGGTGAAAACTGCGCAAGGTCTCGCCCGCCCGTTCGGACAGCGCTTCGACTGACATGGGCTGGTCAAGATGGCCCGCGATCCATGCAATCAGATCGGCATAGCGGCCATCGCGTCCGCCTTGCGCGGCCAGCATCGGGCTGAACTGCGATTGCCAACCCGGGCGGCGGATGCTGAGCACCAGCCGCTGCGCCACCGCGCGCGCAATTGCTGGCCCGTGATCGCGTTCCACCAGCGCCAGCGTCATGTCGATCCCGGTGGTCACTCCGGCGGAGGTCCAGAGCGAACCGTCTTCGACAAAGATCGATTCCGCATCCAGCGCCAGTTCCGGCCAGCGTTTGCGGATATGGGGCACAGCGTCCCAATGGGTGGCAAAGCGGCGCGCGCCGATCAGGCCCCAATGCGCGAGCAGCAAACTGCCCGAACAGATCGAGCCGATCCGGCTGACATGGTGCTGCGCGGCGCGCGTCCAGTCACGCAGCGCCGGATCATCGCCTGCCCGGCGCAGGCCTTCATCTTCGCCGCCAATGACAAACAGGCTGTCGAGGCTGGACGGGGCGACTTGTGCAATTGCAGTCGTCAGGATCTCTACGCCGGAACTGCTGCGGACCGGCCCGCCGCGGTTTGAAACAGTGATTACCTCATAGCCCTGGCCGGCCTGCGGCTCGACTCCTGCATCAAAAACCCCGGTCAGCGCGTCGTTCGCGCTGCCATAAACACTGGCCGGACCGCTCGCGTCGAGCAGTTGGAATCCGTCAAACACGGCAATGGCGACTCGATGCAGCATGGCACAAATATGCATCCTTGTTACATTTATGCCAATGGGCAGATGCGATAGGTCAAAGCAATTCCACCACCAAGAGGCGCGCCATGACCCAGATTGCCTTCCTGCTGTTCCCCGGCCTGACCCAGCTCGATCTGACAGGTCCGGCCCAGTTCCTCTCGCGGATGCCTGGTGCCAAAGTGGATCTGGTCTGGAAGGATCGCCAGCCTGTGATGACCGACGCAGGCTTTGCGATTGTGCCGACCGCAACCTTCGATGAGGTCCGCAGTGCAGAAGTCCTGTGTGTTCCTGGCGGGCTTGGCGTTTCCGAAGTGATGGAGGATGACGCTGCGATGGCGTGGGTGCGCGCCATCGGAGGGCAGGCGGCATGGGTCACCAGCGTGTGCACCGGCTCGCTCGTGCTCGGGGCGGCGGGCTTGCTGGATGGCTACCGCGCGACAACTCATTGGGCCTGGCACCATCATCTCGCCATGTTCGGGGCACGGCCTGAACAGGCCCGCGCCGTGACAGACCGCAACCGCGTGACCGGCGGCGGAGTTACGGCGGGGATCGACTTCGCTCTGACGCTGATCGCCGCGATCAGCGGCGAAACGGTCGCCCGGACACTACAGCTGGCTTTCGAATATGATCCCCAGCCACCGTTCGAAGGCGGAACGCCCGAAAAGGCTGGTGCCGACATTCTCGCGGCCCACGATTCTGTCGTGAGCGGCATCATGCCGCACCGCGAAGCCGCACTCGTCAGCGCTGCCACACGCCTGGGGTATCAGGCGATAGGCTGAGACCAGCACATCTAGTATTTTTCGGCATAACCAGTGACTGTCAAGCCGATCTGGGTAGCAAGACTCATCCCCTGGATTTGTTGAGTTTCCGTCTGCGCCACCAACGCCCAATACCCCACCCGATCAATGCTAGGGCGAGCAAGGCACACGCCGCATAAAGGGTCAGAACCCGGTTCTGATTGATCATCAGATAGTCGCCGTGCCGCGAATAGATTCCGTTGAAGTCGGCAATGGCCGATGGCAAGTCTGCAACGTCCTTTGCGGTGAGTTGCAGCGGGCGCTCGTCCGGGTGGTAGTTCACGCCCAAAAAGGTCGTTCCGGCCCGGTCAAGCTCGATGTGCCCGCCCAGAGCGTAGGTGATCGGATGGCTTTGTCCAAAGCTTGCCAGACGCCGGGCGCTCGCCAAATCGGCTGCGGTATCGGCGATCAGCAATCTACCGGGCAGCAACATGTCGCCAGAAAACAGCAGCTGCGTTTGCCGGTCATAGAAGACCAGATGCGCTTCGTGATGCCCCGGTGTGGGCAGGACATCGACGATCCGGCCTCCCAGATCGATCTGACCCTGACTATCGGGCCAGATCTTCCACCCGAAATATCGCGTGATGCTGGCAAGATCGGACGGGACCACCTCGACATTGCCAAGACCGGCAATCTGCCCGTCGCCTGCCCGGTGATCGAAATGACCGTGAGTGTGCAGCACCAGCAGCGGAAGGCCCGGTGCAGTCCGCGCCAAGATGCCTTCTACGGTGCGTGCAAGCGGCATCTGCGCCGGATCCTCGACATCGCCGGCATCGATCAGCAAGGCGCGCTTGGTGCCGATCAGAAGATAGAGGAAATTGCCCTCATAGGTCTGGCAAAGGCTTTCTCGGAGAATGTAGGTCGAACTGTTGTAAGCCTCGACCTCAAGCGGAGGGGGCGCATGATGCTCGCAATCGGTCGATCCCTGATTCCAATGTGCGGGGAACTGGCCGGCCACTTGCTGCGCCGAACTCGAAGCCGACCCAGCGAGCGCTGCTAGCAACACTCCCATTCTGAAGATGCACCTCATGGTCTGGGTCCGATCAGTTTAACTTGGTCCGCTTACACTACCTCTCCGCTTCGCTGCGGCAAACGAATTCGATCAGGTGCCCGTCGGGGTCATAAGCGTAAGCTGCGTAGTAGTTCGGATCGATATGTGGGTGGAGCTTGGGTTCGCGCAAACCGGCTGCGCCCAATGCCCTGGCAGCGTCAAAGGCATGATGGACCTGCGCGCGCGTCAGGCAAGCAAAAGCATAGTGTACATAGCGAGTGATGGGATCGCCCAGGCGGATCCAGAACGGCAGGCGTTCCCCTCGGCCATAGCCGGCCGGTGACCCTGCGACGATCCGGATGACGTCGAGCGGGGCTAGCACGGCATCATAGAAGGCGCACATGTCGTCAAATTGGCCGGTCGATAGTTCGAGATGGTCGATTATCATGGGAAATCGCTCCTGCTTGTCTTCAATTCCGCAAGGTCTGCCTTGGCGTCTGTGTCCGCAGGTAATCACCGAGGCAGAAATTGCTGCCAAGGGACGGAAACGATAGCGTAGATAACCCATTGCAATAATTTGGTAATTCTACGCCAGATGTATCCCTAAGTACGCCTCCAGCGAAAATACCAGACCTCGTGCCCGTAGACGGTGCGGGCCTTGTGCTCATAGCGGGTTTCGGGCCAGCCACCGGGGCGCTGCTGAAAGT
>JBEBKE010000106.1:0-8279 GCA_040079555.1 Sphingorhabdus sp.
GGGGATGCAACGCGTCACGATCCGTGTCCATGTATCTTCCTTTCCTTGTCTTCGAAACCCGGCCATATGGCCCGGGAATGGATGTGCTGGTCTTCGCCGACACATCAACAAAAAACGCGGGTCAGTCCGTCCGACCGGCAACCATATCTTTCAGCCTGCGCAGCGCGGCCTAGCTCTCGATAGCAAATTGCGAAAAACTCGCGCGCATGTTGCTGCCATCCAAGTCAGACGCACAGGAGATAATCTTGGATTACAGTACAGCAAGATCAAGCGTGAACTGCATTCCGTTCACGGTCAACCCCATTGCGCTGTCTGGTATTGCGGCCAATCCATCGCCGCAGCATGACCGCGGGCTGGCTGCCGCAAAGGCCAGAAGTGGTATTTTCATTTTGTTTCGGATCAGCACCAAGCACTGCTATTAAATTTCCGAATCGCCTCAGTTGATAGGTTCTTGACATGATGCACGCGCGGCAATGCAAGCATTCAGTATGCGAGCGACATCCTTCGGCTTATTTTCCGCGAAATAGTGCTTTCCTCCAGATACTATCTCGAGCTTGACGTCGCTGGAAATCCGCCTCCAGCCGATGTGCTCACGCAGATAATTACGGGTCAACGGGTCGTCATCGCTGATGATGTTGATGATAGGCGCCAGAACTCGTTTATCGCCATTGCGCCTCATGTGACGAGCCGCAATCTTGGCGTCTTTGCGAAAGGTGCGCATCATTATTCTCAGCACTTCCGGCTCGACATCACTCAGTTCCAAACCCCATTTCCGGATTTGCACGACAATAGATTCGTCACTTGTCATTGACCATGGATCTAAAAAGGATAGCATTCGCGCTATTCTTGACATCGGCAAAACACCACCGAGCGCAAGAAAAGACACCTCTCTCTGTTGCCTTTCGAGCTGCCATGCCAGTTCAATCGCGAGAACGGAGCCCACACAATGGCCATACAGTGCTATGGGCCCATCGAGCGATTGCGAAACTTCTTCGGCTATTGCCTTAGCGGCCAATTCGATGGAGTCGAAGCCCGTACCTGCACTGCCGATCTCACGCCCAGGCAAGGACACGCCGCGTACACAAACATTCGGCCTGGCAAGGCTTAGAGCTTCGGCCATTCGCAAGAAGACGGAAGTCGACGCACCAGCGTAAGGCACACAGATCAGCGTCAATTCTGGATTTCGACGATGACTTCCAGACAAGACAGGGACGAACGTTGAAGTTGAAATACTGCGCGATTCGACGATGCAGACCAAACCAGCGATCGTCGGGCTTCGATAAAGTTCCAGAAGGGAAAAATCTATGCTGTTCGAATCCGACGCAAGCCGTGCCTGCAACCTGATCGCCAACAACGAGTGCCCGCCGAGCGCAAAGAAATTGTCGTGCATACCGATGCGCTTCACCCCCAGAAGCTCCTCCCAAACCTGCGCCAGCATGAATTCAAGATCGGTCTTCGGTGCCACATATGCATGCTGCGCATACGCTGCGCCTTCCGGCATGGGCAATGCATTTCGGTCAAGCTTTCCGTTCGCCGTCAGCGGCCAATCTTCCATCCGCACAAAGGCGGAAGGCAGCATGTAACCCGGTAACCAACTCGACAATTGCTCGCGCAAGCGGGCAGCATCTGGCGCAATGTCGGATAGATAATACGCTACCAAATGCTTTTCTCCAGAGCTGTCATTCCGCGCGATCACCACGGCATCTCTCACACCATCGCATAAACTCAATTTCGCCTCGATCTCGCCAAGCTCGATCCTGTAACCGCGAATTTTCACTTGTGTATCGTTGCGTCCTATGTAGTCCAACGTTCCATCCGACAACCATCTGCACAGATCACCACTGCGGTAAAGTCTGTCTCCGGCGAAGAACGGATTTTCGACGAATCGTTCCGCCGTCAATTCAGGACGATTAAGATAGCCACGCGCCACACCCGCGCCGCCGACATAAAGTTCGCCGACCACCCCATGTGGACATGGCATCATCTGTGTGTCGAGCACATACAGTCTAACGTCGTCTATCCTCGTGCCTATCGGGCTGCGCTCATCACGCTCGACATCGACGGGAGAAAGTTCATAGAAGGTTGTATGTACCGTGGTTTCGGTAATGCCATACATGTTGGTCATGCGCGCATCCGCATTCCTTGCATCGGCGAACCACGCTTTCAGAGTACGTGGATCCAGCGCCTCTCCCCCGAAAATGACATGTCTTATGCTATGCGAATCCGCGCTTCTACGTTGCGCATCGCAAAGAGCGCTGAATACGCTCGGCGTCTGATTCAACACTGTCACGCCGTGGGCGCAAATCAGCGCATAAGTATCATCCGTCGAGCGTGACAACTCCGCGGGCACCACCACAAGGCGGCCACCGTAGCGAAGCGCACCCCACATTTCCCAAACTGAGAAATCGAAGGCGTACGAGTGGAACAACATCCACACGTCATTCGGCCCGAAGCGATAGTGATGACCTGTGGCGTCAAACAATCGGCCTAGGTGCCGATGTTCAACCATGACGCCCTTCGGCTTTCCTGTAGAACCGGATGTGTAAATCACATAGGCAAGATGCTCGGGCTTGCACACACTGAGAGATCCGTCTGTGTCACCGTGCACATGATTAGCCAACAGTTGCGCATCGCTGTTTATATCAAACAGCGTCGGCGCGCAACTTGGCGCAAGCTCGATCGCTTTGAGCAGAACAGAACGTGATGATGCGTCAGTCAAAACCACCCTTGGTGCGGCATCTTCCAACATATATCCGAGCCGATCAACAGGGTTGATCGGGTCCAAAGGAAGGTATGCGCCACCTGCTTTCAACACTGCCAATATCGACTGCACCACCGAGGCCGAACGCGACATGCAGATACCTACCAACACATCTGGGCCAATGCCTTGCGCCCTCAGCATGCTGGCCATACGTTCCGCACGTGAATTCAACTGCGAATAGGTCATCGATTCTACGCCGCAGGTCACTGCGACCGCATCCGGTTCGGCCGCAGCGTGCGCCTCGAACAGCTGATGCATACAGAGTTTCTGCGGATAGTCCTGAACTGCATCATTCCAATCGAAAACGATCTGCGCTCTCTCCATCACTGGCATGACATCGACATAGCGAACAGGTGTACTTATGTCGCTTTCCAATGCATCAAGTATACCGATCAATGCTGCCTGCATATAATCGCAGACACGTTCCGCGCCAACTGACAATTCAGTCTGTACAGACAGGCAAAATCCATCGCCAAGATCATCGACAGACAATGAAATAGGATAGTTCGTGCGCTCTGCGGCTTCGATGTCCTCCGCCACGATGTCATCGTTGAGCGGCGATTGCCTCTGGCTATGGCGGTAATTCATCAACGCCGAGAATAATTCCACCGTGGCCGGGAGCCGGCTGCACCGCTTCGCCAGAACCAACGAGGCATTCTCATGGAGCAACAAATCCGCAAGCGCTGTCTGGGTGTTCTTGATGATTTCAGATGCGGAGTATCCAGCCAGATCGATCTTGATAGGCAATGTATTGATCAACAAGCCTACTGCACGATCCGCACCATCTCCACCATCCATGCGTCCAAACAACACTGTCCCGAAAACTATGCGCTCCATGCCGGTTGCTCTCGCAAGCACCAAGGCCCATGCCGCATGCATCACCGCGGCTGCGCCCACCCCAAGTTTGCGCGCTTCCCGGAGAATACGGTTTGCCAATCCTGCAGACAGCGTTCTTTTGACATTGCAGATGCCACTGTTATTAACACCAGAGTATTCGAGCCCGAATGGCGCTACAGGCTGATCTATGTCATTTAGCATTTTGGTGAAAAAAACATCATGGGCAGCGGGATCCGAATTGACTTTTGTCTGCCAGATGTAATTCCTGTATGGCGTCGGCTTCTGCAATTCTAACTCGCGACCCTGCTGAATCAACCATGCTTCTTCTCTCATTGTATCGAGCGCCGTATGGTCGCAGATCAAATGGTGCATGGCTGCGCAAATCATCCAGCGGTCCAATACCGGATCATGCGCATAGCAAAGCTGCATCAGCGGAGCAACAGAGATATCCAAATGAAATCCAGTTGGATTGTAATATTCTTTCAGCTGCGACTTCACGGGCCCTTGCGTAGAATCAAGACGAAGCTCTCTGTATTGAAGCAAGGCTTTTCGCTGCACTACCTGCAATGGCTCTGTCAGTTTTTCCCAGAAGAAACTCGTTCGCAGAGCGTCATGGCGATCAATAACGCGCTGCATCGCCGAAATGAAACTTTCGACTCGACTTCGACTCGGAAAGCTCAACATCATGAGTGTGATATAGATATCGTCATTCTTTTCGAGAATATGATGGAAAAGCATTCCCTCCTGAAGAGAAGAAAGAGGATAGATATCCTGAACATTACAAGCGCCACCTTGCACATGGTCGATGAGTGCGTTGATCTGAGACTGCTCCAGAGAAACCATCGCCAACATCTCCGGCGCGATACGGTCGGTTATTTCCGGGATCAGATTGGGTGGCGCAGGTATCTGCACATAGCCTCGGCTCAACTCCACTGCGAAACCTGCCAGCGTCGATGTAGTGAACAAGGCGCGGATGTCTGCGTGCAGTCCTTTTCGACGCAGCTGATGAATCATGGATACCGCGACCAACGAGTGTCCGCCAAGTTCAAAGAAGTCGTCATAGCGACCGACCCGCTCGATGCCCAGTAATTCTGACCATATCTGCGCCAGCATCTGCTCGGCCTCGCCTTCCGGCGCCGCGTACACACGCCGCGCGTACGCGACTTCCTCCGGCACCGGCAATGCCTTGCGATCCAACTTGCCGTTTCTGGTCAACGGCCATGTCTCCAGCCTGACGAACGCCGATGGCAGCATGTATTCTGGCAAGTGTTGCGACAGCTGTTCTCGCAGCGATGCTGCAGCCGAATTCTGGTCGCCCAAATAGTACGCGACCAATGACTGCTCGCTCGGGCCACCCTCCCGCGCTATCACCACCGCTTCGCGGATGCCCGGCAGCGCGCACAATTTGACCTCGATCTCGCCCAGTTCGATCCGGAAGCCGCGGATCTTCACCTGAAAGTCGTTTCTGCCCAGGAATTCGATCGTGCCATCGGTCATCCACCGACCCAGGTCGCCTGTCTTGTACATCCGAGCGCCGGCTACCGCGCTGAACGGATCGTCCAGAAACAGTTCCGCAGTCAGCTCGGGGCGGTTCAGATAGCCCAGTGCTACGCCGTCGCCGCCAATATGTATCTCGCCGATCGCCCCGATCGGTACCGGCTGCCGTTGCGCATCCAACAGATACACCTGCGTGTTCGCGATCGGCTTGCCGATCGTGATCGTGTCCGCTTCCGCGCTCAACCACGCCGACGTCGACAGGATCGTCGTCTCGGTCGGGCCATACCCATTGAGATAATGACCACGACCGGCCCAGCGCTTGACCAGATCGAGCGTCGGCGCTGAGCCTCCAGTGTGCACTCTCAAGTCGATAGGCACCTCATCGGGGTCCATCTGCTGCAGATACGCCGGCGGAAACGTCGAAAACTGGATCGCATGCGCCGTCAGATAACGCTGCAACGCTGCCGGATCCTGGATCGTCGTATCTTCAAGCAGGTGCAACTCGACACCGGCCAGTAAACCACCGAAAATTTCTAACGCGGATACATCGAAGGTAAATGGTACGAATTGGGTCATCCGTTCTCCGGCCTTGAATAATCCGACGTCTTGACACCAATAGCAGACATTGATCAGATTGCGCTGCGACACCAGCACGCCCTTCGGGGTGCCGGTGGTGCCGGAGGTGTAGATCACATACGCCAGCTGCGACGATTCGTATCCATCACTACCCAAGCTGGTCTGCGGACATTGTGCGAGTTGCGGACCCAGCGCATCCAGCGACACCATCGGAGTATCGATAACGGTATCGTCGAAGCGCGTGGCCACATCCGTGAGCAACAGTAGCGGCTTGGCATCGGACAGCATGAATGCCAACCGCTCCGCGGGTGCGTCCGACGCCACTGGAACATACGCACCACCTGCTTTCAGAATCCCGAGTAATGTCACTATCATCTCGATCCCGCGCTCTACCGCAACCGCGACCAACGTGTCTCGACCGACACCCAGTGTGCGCAGTACATGCGCAAGTTGGTTTGCGCGTGCGTTCAACTCGCCGTAGCGGATACGTCGCTCGCCGAACACCAATGCCGTCGCCTCCGGCGTCCGTGCGACCTGCACCTCTAACAGCTGATGCACGCAAAAATACGCTGGATAATCCCGCGCAGTGTCGTTCCAGGTATCGATGATGCATTCACGCTCGCGTTTGCCCAGCATCGGCAACCCAGCAATCAGCGATGCCGGATCAGCCACCATGCCCTGCAGCAGCCGAGTCCAGTACTGCGCATACCGTACCACCGTCTCGCGATTGAACAATGCAGTGGCGTAGTTCAAACCGCCGACGATCTCTCCGTCGATTTCGCCAAGACTCAGCGTCAAGTCGAGTTGCGCCGTTGTCTCGCGAATACCGACCGAAGATACCTCGACGCCCGGCATCTCAAGCTTGGCTTCCGCCTGGTTCTGCCATACCAGCATCACCTGGAAGATCGGCGCGTGCGCCATGCTTCGCGGCGGCTTGATCGCTTCAACCATTTGATCGAACGGCAAATCCTGATGCGCTTGCGCCTCCAGCACCTGCTGCTTCACCCGCATCAGTAACGCGCTCACCGACGGCGCATCACGCAGATCAATCCGCAAGGCCAGCGTATTCACGAAGAAGCCGATCAACGACTCGACCTCCGCTCGATTCCGGCCCGCGACCGGGCTGCCGATCACGACCTCATCCTGGTTCGACAGTCGACCCAGAACCGCCGCCCAGCTCGCCAGTAGCGTCATGTACAGCGTCACCCCGTGGCGTTGGCTCAGCGCCTTCAGCGATGCCGTCAACGCCGCCTCCAGACGCACGTCGACGGCATCGCCGAGAAAATCCTGCTGCGCAGGACGGCGGCGATCGGTCGGCAATTCCAGCAGCGTCGGCGCGCCCGCCAGGTTGTGCTGCCAGAACGTGGTCTGCCGCGCCAGCTGACCCTCGGCCAACCACTGCCGTTGCCATTGCGAATAATCCACGTATTGGATCGGCAGCGCCGGCAGCGGATCGGCCTGACCCTGGACATCGGCCGCATACAAGCGACTCAGCTCGTTCAGCATGATCCCGATCGACCAGCCATCGGAGACGATGTGGTGCATCACCACCTGCAGTTCGTGGACGTGGTCTTCCAGTTGAATCAGCTGCACGCGCAACGGCAGATCATGACGCAGGTCGAACGGTGTCGTCATGAACGCATCGCTGAAGCTGCGGCAAGCCGCTTCGCGATCGACGCGATCGCGCAAGTCGTGAATGCTCGGGACGATCCGCGCTTCTGCCATGATCGCCTGCATCGGCTGGCCATCGACCAGCACGAACTGCGTGCGCAGCGCTTCGTGGCGATCGACGATGCGCTGCAGCGCGCGATGCAACGCATCGCGATCCAGCGCGCCCTCCAGCTTCAGCGCGCCGCCCATGTGGTAGGCCGCGCTGGCACCATCGATCTGGGTGAGTACCCACAGCCGCTGTTGCGCCAGCGACAGCGGCATGAAGGTCTCGCGCTCGACCACCGCGATCGCCGACAACTGCGAGGCATCGGCCTGCGCGATCCGCTCGGCCAGCTGCGACAACGTCGGCGACTCGAACACCGCACGCAGCGGCACCTCGACATGGAATGCGTTGTGCAGACGCGATATCAACTGCACCGCCAACAACGAATGTCCGCCGAGTTCGAAGAAATTGTCGTCGCGACCGACCCGTTCGATACCCAGCAGTTCCGACCATATCCGCGCCAATGCCTGTTCGATCTCGCCTTCCGGCGCCGCATATGCGCGCCGTGCATACGCGTCATCGCCCGGCACCGGCAACGCCTTGCGATCCAGCTTGCCGTTGGTCGTCAACGGCCATGTCTCCAGACGCACGAACGCCGACGGCAGCATGTACTCCGGCAAGCGCTTCGACAGGTGCTCGCGCAGCGATCCTGCAGCCACATCCTGATCGCCAAGGTAGTACGCGACCAGTTGCGGCTCGCCCGGACCGTCCTCGCATGCGATCACCACCGCCTCGTCGACACCCTCGCATCCGGCAAGGCTGGCCTCGATCTCGCCCAACTCGATCCGGAAGCCACGGATCTTCACCTGGAAGTCGTTGCGGCCCAGGAACTCGATCGTGCCATCTGCCATCCAACGCCCCAGATCGCCGGTCCTGTACATCCGCGCATCGACT
>JBEBKE010000107.1:0-8015 GCA_040079555.1 Sphingorhabdus sp.
CCGACGGGCTATTCGCGCAGGGCGATTTCAGTTATGAAAGCGGCGCGATGGCGGCGAAGGAACTGTTGTCGCTAGCTGATCGGCCCACAGCGATCATTGCGTGCAACGATCAAATGGCATTGGCTGTACTCGACGTTGCGACAGCGAACGGGTTAAAAATCCCCGACGATTTGTCGTTGATCAGTTTTGACAACTCGTCTGTCGTGCGATTCACGGAGCCGCAATTGACCGCCATTGACCAGCCCATCGCCGCAACCTTTTCCAAAGCGGTCGAGTTGCTGATTACCGTAAGGCACAGCACAGCATCCGAACACCCAGTTGTCGTTAAAGGATCGCTTGTCGAACGCGGTAGCACCGCACCGCTGGCAACCAATGCACGGGGTTGAAGCAGGCCGAAACGCAACGCAATCGCTGCACTTCCTTGTCTTTTACGCTTTGGCTGTAGCTGGCGGCGCCATTGGCTATATCCCGTTCCTGACATTGTTACTGCCGCTTCAGGCGGCGCAGAAATTTGGCGACGGCGCACTCTCCATCCTTGCCTATGCGGCTTTTGCCGGTGCGATAGCAGCCAGTATTGCCAATATTTTCTTCGGCTGGTTTAGCGATCTGACCAGAACACGCAGGCCGTGGATCATTATCGGCATGATCTTATCCAGCACGCTGCTATCATTGATGCCCTATGCGCCAAACGCGACTTCGCTGATTGCGATGATCGTCGTGTGGCAGCTGGGTTTGAACATGATGCTGGGCCCGTTAACGGCATGGGCGGGTGATTGTGTGCCAGATGGGCAAAAGGGATTGCTCGGCGGGCTCCTAGCATTTGCGCCAGCGATGGGAGCATTATCGGGGACGGTAATCACCGTGCAAGGTTTGGCAACGGCGCATGAACGCCATGTCGTCATCGCAATTTTGGTTGTTATTTTGGTCAGCCCGATACTCTTTTTTGTACGTCCAAAGCCGATGCCGGAATTACTAGCCGATGAGCCTGCGCAGCCAATCGGCGATACGACCATTCGGCGTGCCAAAGGTGATGTCGTCAAGATGTGGGTCGCGAGGCTCTTCGTCCAAATCGCAGAAGCATCTCTATTCGCCTTTTTACTGCTGTGGTTCCGAAGCGTCGAGCCCGGATTTGGCGAGCATGATGTTGCTAACATTTTCACTGCCGTTTTGGGGTCTGCGGTGCTGTTCGCAATCATCGTCGGCAGATGGTCCGATCGCACCAACAGGCCAATACTGCCATTGGCGGTCTGTGCGTTGACCGGTGCGGCAGGGCTGACGATCATGGCTATGGCATCGACACTGGCCGCAGCCTTGTTTGGCTATTTAACCTTTGGCTTAGCCAGCAGCATTTTTCTGGCACTACATTCCAGCCAGACATTGCGCGTATTGCCATCTGCGCGCCACCGCGGGCGTGACCTTGGCATATTCAACCTGACCAACACGATGCCCTCACTCGTCATGCCATGGCTGACGCTGGCGCTAGTCCCTTTATACGGCTTTAAAGCACTCTTTCTTTTGCTCGCGGCGCTTGCGGTTGTTGCCTTTATTCTGTTGCTAACTATGTCTTGGAACATGGATAGCCACGACCGCAGCTGAACGCCCTACCCCACTTTAACCGGGCACGGCGCAGCTGAGCCGACCGTTTCGACACGAACGTTGCGGATCGTCGCAACAAAACCCTTCGGAGCCGCTATCCGCAGCGGTGAACCCACGGCGTCTAGCTTCGCTCCCGCGTCGCTGAAACACCGCAACGGAATAACCAGCTTTGAGACGATTCCCATAGCTTGCGATGTCATTACGGGGGTAACATCGAACGTCGCTTCGCCGAAGGACAGCCGCACAGGGCCATTACCAAGCTGGTCGACGCGCCATTCAATCGACAGGCTAGCACCCGCGTCCAACTGCGTCACCAAATTGACCACTGGGCCGTTGATTGCGAACATGCCGTCGGCATTCCAGCTGAATTGCCGTGCATCCTCTTGCGCCGTCAGATCCACCGGACGCGTGCTGATCGATCCATCAATGCCAAGATGCCACGGCGCTGGAATTTTACCGCGCAGGACGAAATTTGTGTTTTGCGCCAAGCTCGACAGGTCGACGCCAGCGTCTTCATTTACCGCCGCCAAAGTTTCCGACTTCGCGTAACTCAAACCATAGCCGGTATCAAACAGCGGGTTTGTGATCGGCGAAATTGCGTATGCAGGCCATGCAAATGGTAAGCGGCCCGTAAAGTCCTTGCGCGGTTTATCATCCACGCCAGCCACCAACACATCAGCAACGCCGCGCCCTTGGGTCCCGGGCAACCACGCAGCGACAAAGGCGTCTGATTGATTGATAAGCTTTCCAGTGAACATCGGTCGGCCCGACAAAAACACAACGACGACTTTAATGCCCTGCGATTTCAAGCGCGCGATCAGAGCGTCTTCGCCGGATTTGGTTTGGAACGCCAGATTGGGAACATCGCCCTCAAATTCTGCATAGGGCTTTTCGCCGAGCACGACGACCGCGACATCGGGCCGTTCGGTGTATTGACCGTCGCTGGACAACGCCGCTTTGCCGCCATTGGCGGTGACAGCATCCGCAATGGCTCGGCCAACGGTTTGACCGTTCGGAAAATCATCGGCACGGGTATCGGTACCCTGCCACGTGATCGTCCAGCCACCCGCCTGCATCGCCATATTGTCGGCACCGGAGCCTGCGATCAGCACATTCTGGCCTTTGCGTATCGGTAAGACCGCATCATTGTTTTTTAACAGGACCAAGGATTTGGCGACCGCTTCGCGCGCGAGTTCCAGATGCCTGGGCGCACCTACAGCCGCTGAGTCACTGCGCTCGGTCAAGGCATCTCCCATCAGACCAAGCTTGTATTTGACCCGCAATATGCGGCGGACTGCATCATCAAGGCGTGCGGCGGATATGCGCCCATCCTTTGCGGCCGCTAATGTGGAGTCGAACACGCCTTTCCAACTGTCGGGTGCCATGAACAAATCAAGGCCCGCGTTAATTGCCGCTGGGCAATCGGTGGCTGAACAGCCCGGAATTTGGCCATGACCATTCCAATCTCCCACGACCAAGCCTGCAAAGCCCATGCGCTGTTTCAACACATCGGTCAGCAGCGAAGCATTGCCGTGGTTCTTAACACCGTTCCAGCTTGAAAAGCTGACCATCACAGTTAACGCGCCCGCGTCAATCGACGCGGGATAGCCTTGCGCATGCTTAGCTATCAGTTCGGTCTCGCTGATCCGCGCGTCGCCCTGATCGCGTCCATCCAGCGTCCCGCCATCGGCAAGAAAATGCTTCGCTGTTGCAGCGACACGGTCTTTCGCCAGTGGTTTTCCAGCAACCAGCTGCCCCTGCAACCCCAGCGTCATCGTCTTCGCATAGGCCGCAACGAGCTGAGGATCATCGGCATAGCCTTCGTAGGTGCGTCCCCAGCGCGTGTCCTGCGGCACGGCAAGGGTCGGCGCAAAGGTCCATTCGATACCGCTCCCCGCTATCTCCGCTGCAGTTGCTGCACCAATACGTCCGATCAGTTCAGGATCCCGTGCGGCGCCTAGGCCGATATTGTGCGGAAAGATCGTCGCGCCCGGTAGGTTGGAATGACCGTGCACGGCGTCGACGCCAAATATCACAGGTATTCCCGCGCCAGAATTGCGCGACGCTTCGCGAAATTCACGAACCAACTGTGCCCATTTCGCCGCACTCGCACGTTCATCACCATAAGGTCCTGAATTGCCGCCCGCCAAAATCGAGCCCAGCGGATAACGCGCCAAGTCCGCTGGAGTAATCGCGCTGATATCGGCCTGAACCAGCTGTCCGACTTTTTGTTCCAGCGACATTTGTTTCAAAGTAGCGCTAATCGCATCCTCGGTCGCTGTTGACGTCAACGTTTTTGGGCTCGCCGCTGCGGGCCATTTCGCTGGATCGGCTTTCGCGTTTGGCGTTACAGACGCAACAGGCTGCGCAATACCGTTCGGCGAAACACATCCTGAAAGACTCAGCGCAAACGCCGCTGCGATAAACTTGAACTGCATCGATTCCTCACCCGCTACGACTATATGTGAACGTTCTCATGGAGAGATTGCAGGAACTGAGAGCGGAATCAAGTATCATCGGATTTTAGCGCTCAATTTATCAAACTCGACCAGCACCCAAACAAAAGCCCGCCGGAATTTCTTCCAGCGAGCTTTTTGTGTTTCGGTGTGTAACGCTTACGCTTCGTCAGTCGCAGTCACATCATCCATTGCTGCATCGTCAGTGGTGAAGTCATCGGCAATAACCTTTGCCAACACATCATCACCGATCGCTGCTTCTGGGCCCTGTGCCAGCTCTGCTGCATGTTCTTCAGCGGCAGTTTCAGGCGCAATCAGGCTTTCCTGCAACTTTTTCATGCTGGCACGAAGCGCTGCATCGCGGCTGTTTGCCGTGACGCGCATGCGGTTCATTGCCGAGCCTGTACCCGCCGGGATCAAGCGACCAACGATCACGTTTTCTTTCAGGCCGGTCAAGATGTCCTTTTTCCCTTCAACCGCCGCTTGCGTCAGCACGCGGGTGGTTTCTTGGAAGGACGCCGCCGAGATGAACGAACGCGTTTGCAGCGATGCTTTGGTGATACCAAGCAACACGGGCTTGCCAACCGCAGGCTTTTGGTTTGGAGCCAGTTTTGCGTTGATCGCATCCATTTCTTCGCGGTCAACCTGTTCAGCGGCCAGCAAAGTTGTGTCGCCGCCATCGGTGATTTCAACTTTCTGCAACATCTGACGAACAATCGTTTCGATGTGCTTATCGTTGATCTTCACGCCTTGCAGACGATACACTTCCTGAATTTCCGCGACCAGATATTCAGCCAGCGCTTCGACACCCATGACTTCAAGAATGTCATGCAGATCAGGCGAACCAGCGATCAGATTGTCACCCTTACGGACGAAATCGCCTTCCTGCACGTCAAGCACCTTGGACTTCGGAATCAGATACTCAATCCGATCCCCTTCCTCTGGCACAATCGCGATTTTCCGCTTTGCTTTGTAATCACGGACGAATTCGATCCGACCCGAAATCTTGGCAATGACGGCGCAATCCTTTGGAATGCGCGCTTCGAACAGTTCGGCAACGCGCGGAAGACCACCGGTGATGTCACGCGTCTTTGCGGATTCGCGAGTCACACGTGCAAGAACATCGCCTGCCTCAACCCGCGCACCGTCCTCAACCGACAACATCGTGCCGATGGAAACCAGATAGCGTGCTGCTTCACCGCTTTCTTCATCAAGCAGAGTCACGCGTGGACGCAGATCCTCTTTCTTGCTGCGGGCGATACCGCGATATTCGGTAACAACGCGTTGCGCAATTCCGGTCGCTTCGTCGGTTTGTTCGATCAGCGTCTGGCCTTCGATCAAATCCTGGAACTTCACGATACCGGGCTTTTCCGTGATGAGCGGCATGGTGAAGGGATCCCATTCGGCCAAACGATCACCAATCTTTACCTTGTCGCCTTCGCCAAAGAGCAACGTCGCACCATAAGGCAGACGGTGAACTTCCATCTCGCGGCCTTCATGGCCCACGATGACCAGATCACCGCTACGCGCCATCGCGACGCGGCGTCCGCGCTTGTCGACAATCGTCGGCAGATCGCGATAGTTGACGACACCGTCGGCCGACGCATCAAGATTTGATGTTTCGTTCAACTGCGCCGCACCACCAATGTGGAAGGTACGCATCGTCAGCTGTGTGCCCGGTTCACCGATGGATTGAGCCGCAATGACGCCAACCGCTTCGCCGATGTTGACGGGCGTACCGCGTGCAAGGTCACGCCCATAGCAGGTCGCGCATACGCCAACCTTGGATTCGCAAACCAGCGGGCTGCGGATCTTCAGGGCCTGCAGACCGATTTCCTCAATCGCGGTAATCATCGGCTCGTCAAGCAATGTGCCTGTTGCGAACAAGACTTTGCCGTCTGCACCCATGATGTCTTCTGCAGTGGTCCGTCCCAGCACGCGCTCGCCGAGCGACGCGATGGTGGAACCACCCTGAACGATCGAACGCATTTCCAGCGCCCGTTCGGTACCGCAGTCGATTTCAACGATGGTGCAATCCTGCGAGACGTCAACCAGACGACGCGTCAGATAGCCCGAGTTCGCTGTCTTCAACGCGGTATCGGCAAGACCTTTACGCGCACCGTGAGTCGAGTTGAAATACTCAAGGACGGTCAGGCCTTCCTTAAAGTTCGAGATAATCGGCGTTTCGATGATCTCGCCCGATGGTTTAGCCATCAGACCGCGCATACCGCCCAGCTGCTTCATCTGCGCTGGCGAACCACGCGCGCCAGAGTGTGCCATCATGTAGATCGAGTTGATCTGTGCTTCACGGCCATGCTCATCCTTTGGAGTGGCTTTCAGCTTTTCCATCATCGCATTGGCAACACGATCACCACAGCCGGACCAGGCGTCGATGACTTTATTGTATTTTTCTTGCTGCGTGATCAGACCGTCCTGATATTGCTGTTCAAAATCGGCAACTACCGCTTTGGTTTCCGCGACCAGACCATCCTTTTCTTCAGGGATAATCATGTCGTCCTTACCGAATGAGATGCCGGCCTTGAACGCGTGCTTAAAGCCCAGCGACATGATCGCATCGGCAAACAGCACGGTGTCTTTTTGGCCAGTGTGGCGATAGACCTGATCAATCACGTCGCCGACTTCCTTTTTAGTCAAAAGGCGGTTGACGGTTTCGAACGGGACCTTGTGCGATTTTGGCAGGCATTCGCCCAGCAACATACGACCCGGCGTGGTATTGTAACGCACCATGCGCTCTACACCGTCTTCGCCAGTTTGCGGAACGCGGCTGGTGATTTTGGTGTGCATGGTCACAGCACCAACTTCGATTGCCTGATGCACTTCGGCCATATCGGACAACAACATGCCCTCGCCTGGCTCGCCTTCGCGGTCCATCGACAGGTAATAGAGACCCAAGACCATATCCTGCGAAGGAACGATGATTGGCTTACCGTTTGCGGGCGACAAGATGTTGTTCGTCGACATCATCAAAACGCGTGCTTCCAACTGCGCCTCTAGGCTCAGCGGAACGTGGACGGCCATTTGGTCACCATCAAAGTCGGCGTTAAACGCGGCACAGACCAATGGGTGAAGCTGGATAGCCTTGCCTTCGATCAGGACAGGTTCGAACGCCTGAATGCCCAAACGGTGAAGCGTCGGCGCACGGTTGAGCATCACGGGATGTTCGCGGATAACCTCATCAAGGATATCCCAAACTTCTTTACGCTCTTTTTCGACCCATTTTTTCGCCTGCTTCAGAGTCATCGAAAGACCCTTGGCATCAAGGCGCGAGTAAATGAACGGCTTGAACAGTTCGAGCGCCATTTTCTTTGGCAAACCGCACTGATGCAGTTTGAGTTCGGGACCGGTTACGATAACCGAACGGCCCGAATAATCGACGCGCTTGCCGAGAAGGTTTTGACGGAAACGGCCCTGCTTGCCCTTCAGCATGTCGGACAGCGATTTCAGCGGACGCTTGTTGGCACCGGTGATGGTACGGCCACGGCGACCGTTGTCGAACAACGCATCAACCGCTTCTTGCAACATACGCTTTTCGTTGCGCACGATAATGTCTGGTGCGCGCAGTTCGATCAGGCGCTTCAAACGGTTGTTCCGGTTGATAACGCGGCGATAAAGATCGTTGAGATCGGAAGTCGCAAAGCGGCCACCATCCAGCGGAACCAATGGGCGAAGCTCTGGCGGAATGACGGGAATGACGTCCAGGATCATCCATTCGGGCTTGTTGCCGGAATCGATGAAGCTTTCGACGACCTTCAATCGTTTGATGATCTTCTTTGGTTTCAGTTCTGACTTGGTCGTTGCCAGCTCTTCGAGCAGGTCGGCACGCTCTTGCTCTAGGTCAAGGTCCATCAGCATTTGCTTGACGGCCTCAGCACCAATCGCCGACGAGAAGGCGTCTTCGCCATACTCGTCTTGTGCGGCCAGCAACTCGTCTTCGGTCAACAG
>JBEBKE010000108.1:0-7797 GCA_040079555.1 Sphingorhabdus sp.
GTCCGCCCGCCTGCTGCATAGTGATCGATAACCTCATCCAGCGTCGCAATCGAACCATCATGCATATAGGGTGCGGTCAATGCCACATTGCGCAAGGAAGGCGCACGGAAACGGCCCATGTCCTCGGCGCGCCCGGTGATTTCGGCGATACCGATATTGTTGGCAGGGTAAGCGCCCTTGCCATCGAGATTGTAGAGTCCGGTATTGTGATAGGCGACTTCGCCGGTGCGGTTCCGCTCGTGCAGCACTGTGTCCGCCAGATGCAGACCATTATGGCAGTGATGACATTCCAGCTTCTCGCCGAAGAAGAGCGCCTCGCCGCGAATGACCGCATCGGATACCGCATCGACATCGCCTTCATAGCGATAGCGATCATATGGCGAGCGCACCGATATGATCGTGCGCTGGAATGCGGCCAGGGCGCGCACGATTGTTGCAAGCGAAATCTCGCCTTTCGCTTCGGGAAAGGCCGCCGGGAACAGGCGCTGATACACGGGGTCCGCAGCCAATCGCTCAATGATCTCGACTTCCTTGTCGGCCAGACCCAGCTCGACGGGTGATTTGCCGACCAGCGGCACCAGCGCCTGCCGTTCAAGATGATGGAGCAGCGGATTGGCCCAGGTCAGCACCGGTGCATATTGTCCTGGTCGGCCAGTTGAACCTGCCAGACGGGCAAGTCTCCGCGAAAATCCCCCGGTTCGGATTTCAACAATGTGGTTTCGCGAACTGATGGCTTGTTGCCCTTCCACGCGGCAAGCACGATGTCAGCCGCGCGCTTGCCATCGAGCGGTGCGAGCACAGCCCCCGATACCGGATCGACGCGGACGACCTTGTCGTGCCCCAGATGGAGCAGCGCAAAACTCTTGCCGTTGGCCGACAGCAGTTCGACGGAACTTGTATCTGGATAGCGCGCAATCGCTCCGGCCAGCCTCGAAAGGTCGGTGTTGCGGGGCAGTGGTTGTGCCGCATGACGGTCGATCAAATGCTCGCCCCGCACCTCTTCGATCGGCATGAAGCTCATATAAGCGCCACTTGCGAACCACAGGACGATTTGCAGCCCCGCGAACAGCGCCAGCCACTTGTGCAACCGGCTGACGAAGAGGTGGTGGCGGGTGCGTTTCATCCCGCCGCCATTGCCTTGAACATCGCGCCGACGGGCTTGAACATGTCGTCCATCATCTTGGCGACATCGGGTGTTGTCGTGGCGAGGGTGCCGCCCTTGAACGGTGGCTCGGGCGCATATTCCGCCTGCAACATCAGTCCTTCGGCATAGGGCTTGCCGCGCAGCATCTCGACCAACGCGATGGCGAAATCGAGGCCGGAGGAAACGCCTGCGCCAGTCAGGATATTGCCATCCTTCACCACGCGCTCATTGACCGGGATCGCGCCGAAATCGGCCAGCACATCGCGCGTCACCCAGTGTGACGTGGCACGCTTGCCCTTCAACAGGCCTGCCTTAGCGAGCACCATCGATCCGGTGCAGACGCTGGTGATATGCTTGGCACGGGCGGCACGATCCTTCACCCAATCCATGGTGTCTGTCCGGCCCATCACGCCCAAGGTCCCTTCGGTGCCTCCGGGGATGAAGAGCACGTCCAGATCCTTTGGCGCTTCGGCCATGGTCACGGTCGGGCTGATCGCAAGGCCAAGGTCGGACGCGACTGGAGCCAGGTCCCTTTCGGTGGTGACCAGATGCACCTTCGCGCCGAACATGCAGGCGAAGAAATAATGCGGCCCGACAAGATCAAGCGCGGTAAATTTGGGATAGATCAGCATCCCAACCTTCTCTTGCCCATAAAGGCCGGGGCCGAGTACCTTTTCCATCGCGGCCATCGCTTCATCATGCGATGGCGCTGCCGATTTGTGAGGCGCGGCGGCAGGCTTTGCGGCCTCTGCCGCCATCGCCTTTTCCAGCGCGAGATAGGGCGCGAGCAAAGCGGCCCCGGTAAAGCCCTGCAATAGGGCGCGACGATTGGTTTCCATGATGAATTCCTTCCTGCTCAAAAGCCGAAATTGACGGTGAGATAGGCTGATCGGCCATTGCCGGGACGCACGACATCCTGCGCAAAATACTGGTACGGTACGAAGTAGCGCTTGCCGAACAGGTTATCGACGCGGAGCCCGATGCGTGCGGGGCCAATATCGTAGCTCGCCTGTGCATCGAAGACGGCATAGCTGTCGCTCGTCAGACCATTGGGCAGGGTCATGAAAGCCTTGCCCGACGCGGTCATTCCCGCGCCCAGCTCAAACCCTTCCAAAGCGCCGTCGAGGAAGCGATAGCGCGCGGCAATGCGGCCACGATGCTTGGGAACGCGAGCAAGCCGGGTTCCGGCAGGAATAAGCGTATCAGCTACGACCTCAGCATCGGTATAGGCATAGGTCGCCAGCAGTGAGAACGCCTTGTTCGGCTCGTAGATCAGGTCCAGCTCCACGCCCTTGCTGCGCTGCTTGCCCGTCTGGATCGAGGTGAAGAAGGTCGTCGGGTCGGGCGTGGGCACATTGCTGCGCTTGATGCGGTAGGCGGAAATCGTGCCCGAAAGCCCTGCTTCCTTGAGACCGAATTTCAGTCCGCCTTCGATGCTGCTTGACCGTTCCGGCACGGGCGGATTGGTCCCGTTGAAGAAGATCGAAAGCCGCGAGCCTGTGGCGTAACCGGCAAACAGGCTGACCCCCTCTGTCAGATCGACGCTGGCACCGATGCGCGGATCGACTTCATCATAGGTCTCGTCAGTGCCAGCACCGCCTTGCAGCTCTTTGATCTTGAGGCGGCTGTAGCGAACGCTGGCCATTAGGTGCACGCGTTCCGCGACGGTCAACTGGTCCTGCAGGTAGAATGCGGTCGTCTGGTAGCGATTGACCAGAAACTGGCTCAGCGCCGGGAGCGTGAAATTGCGATCAGAATTGGGGTCGGCATAGTCGAACGGCGCAGCCCCGAGAAAATCGAAACCGATCGCACCATTGTAATTTGTACGGTCCCACTGCGCCCCGGCGAGCAGATTATGCTCAATGCCGCCTGTTGAGAACTGCGCATTGATCGAACCATCGACGGTCCATTCACCCAGCCGCACGGGAAGAAAGGCATCGATCTGCGGACAGATCGTTCCTGCGCAGGGGAAGAAAGCGATAAAGGGCGATGAGGAAAACTCGTCAAAATCATTCTCGAACCGCTTGACGCGCAGACTGGCCGTCACGCCGTCGGTCAGGCGCTGCGTCACCCCCAGATCGATATTGAGATTCTCGATTGTGGAGCGCGGCGCATTGGTTGCACTCGTAAAGCGGTCCGGCTTCACATTGGCATTGTTCTTCAAAAAGGCTGGAAGGCCGACATATTCCAGTTGCTTCACCTTCGAATAAGTCAGCCGCGCGAGAATGTCGGTGCCGTCTGCCGGACGCAGGCGGATCGAGGGTGCGAGCAGAATCCGATCAATATCGACAACATCGATATTGTCCCCCGTGCTTTGATATTCCCCCACAAGGCGAATACCGACCGCATCCGAAAGGGGCAGATTGGCATCGATTGCGCCAGCATAGGTCTCATAGCTGCCTGCGCGCAAACGCACATCAATCGCTTGATCATCCTTGGGCGCTTTGCTGACAAGGTTGATCAGTCCGCCGACCGGAGCGCCGATTCCGCCGCCATAGAGCGTTGAGGTCGGCCCTTTGGCGACCTCGACCTGTTCCACATTCCACAGCGAACCGGGATCGGAAACGGCGGTATCGCCATAACCGATGAGGCCATCGACGAAGATTTCCGCTTCGAAGCCGCGGATCACCGGATTGACGAGCAGCGCTTCTGATGCAAGCGACGGGATGACCCCCGACACATTGCCCAGCGCCTCATCAAGCGTGTTGATTTCCTGATCATCGAGCAGATCGCGGGTCAGCACCTGGATCGATTGCGGTGTTTCGATGATCGGCACCGCCGTCCGCAGTGCGGCAGCTTCGGTCTCCGAATAGCCTTCAGCGCGCTGACCGGTGACCACGATGTCGCCGGGCGTCCAACGCCCTTCACCGGACTGTTCTGCATCCTGCGCGTAAGCCGGAGCTGCCGAAAGGAGCGCCATGGCCAGCGCCGCTGTTGAGGTTTTCATTGGGTGTTCCCTGTGTTTGATGTTCTGTGATGATTGGATTGACGTGAGATCGACATCACCGGGCACGGCGCAGATATCTCTTCGCGTTTGAAGCTGTCGCGCCCGGTTTCGTTGGCATGGAGAGCGGCGGCCCCGATCTGGAAAGCGAAGCAGAGGCCGATTGCCGTCCAGAGACGGCGGCGCAGATGCGCTAGTTTTTCATGCGTTTCGCAGGAGACGGAAAAGAGGCTCATCTTCACAGCCCCTTCGCGGTCGCGAGGGCATGCTCGATGACCGGCCTGATCGCCAACCTCTCTTCAAGGTTCAGGCTGCTTCCGAATTCGAAGCGCCTGTCCCTGCTGCGCAGCGCCAGCCGAACATCGACAGGCGTCCGCTTCACTGTTTCCAGACGCACCCAATAGCTAGGCATGGCAAATGTCCGCCCGGCGCTATCAACATAGCGCAGCTCGCCATCTGTTAGCTCCAGACGTTCCGAATAGGGCGCAGTCTTCTGATGCGACTCCAGCGCCCAGACAAGCAACGCCATCACGCCCAGCGAGAAGAGCGGCACGAGCATGTGGCCTTTGAACGCTGGCAGGATCGAAGTTGCCATCAGAAGCGTGACAAGCACGGCGAACGTGCCGCGTGCTTCCTGCGGGAAGCTCGAACGATTTTGTTGCATTTGGAGGACAAAATCCGTGTCCTCATCGGCATTCAGTGCGGGGGCGGCCTCCTGCGTGGAGCAGGAATGGCCCCCAATCCGTTCATCCGAACGGTCAACGATATGATACATGAAAGAAGCTCCGGCTGCGCCAGCGCCGCGCACAGGCGTGCGCGTGCCGACATCCGACAATTCAGGCTAGAATGTCAGGCAGCAGCCGGTGGTCCGCGCAGCGGCGGGCGTAGATGAGACAGGCGCGATGCGCGCGGGACCGTAGTGGACGCAAAGCCCAGCACGAGAATGAACGCGAGCGCCAGCGCGAGCAGGTTGGCATCTGCCCCGCCCATTCCCGCCATCGATAGAGCAGAAAAGGCACAAGTGCCGTCGGCCTTGCCATGGCTCTTATCCGAACCATGTGACCCCTTTTCCATCGGGATTTCGATTTGCTTAGTCAGCATTGCACCCGCGCCATCGGTGCAGATCGAAACGGTCAGGGTCTTGGTTGATGGTCCCACCATATATCCTGCGGGAACCAATGCCTTTACGAACAGCGCGCATACGATCAGCAGCAGGGCTAGCCCGCGATGGCCGCTGATCAGTTTACGCCACGTCGTCATTGCTCGGTCTCTTTAGGACCAAGCACTCCGATTGTCACTATGCCAAGTGATTGCGGTTGATCATCATCGGGCGTTCGAACCGAACATGTCGTCCTTAAATGCCTTTCTCTGACAGATCAGCTAATCCACCTGACCGTCTCGGGCCTGCCCTTGATCGACGGACGATTGGCCGCTTTGCGCCGCCCTAATGCGCACAAGCAAAAAACCGGCGCCTATCGCGCCTACGGTTTCCATGAATGGAGCCTCCGTCTTTTGGCTTGCGCGCGGGCGGCGCGCGGCTCTGTCATGTCCGTCAGGACAGGCCCTGACACGATCAGGAGAAAGATCATGCAGAATATCGCAGAATTTCACATTATCGGGCGCATCGGCAAGATCGATGCCTCCAAAGACGTCACCCACATCTCGGTTGCCGCCAACTACAATCGCCGCGATGGCGACGAGTGGAAGACCGATCCGCACTGGAACCGCGTTACCCTGTTCGGCAAGCTGCGTGACCGGCTGGCCAAGGCTGAGAAAGGTGACCTTGCTCGCATCACAGGACGCGTTCGTCAGGTAAGTTACGATGCCGATGGCGCAACCCGCTACGGTGTGGACATGATCGCCGATGGGTTTGCCGTTCTTGCCAAGGCCAATGGCAAGCCAACAGACGAGAAGGCGGATGGCTGATCAGACGACCAGCGGCGGGGTTTCCCCGCCGCTGGTGCTAGCCAATCTTCCTTGAACCGGCTACACAGTTGGCGGTTACGATCGCTGTTTGGCGACCTAGAATCACGCCAGAATCTACGCAAAAGCGTTCAAGCGAAGCAATTTGGGGGCCTTTATGGGGGCTTTCATATTCCTCACATTGACTCAACTTGCCGGAAATCCAGCGAAATTGTGGCCCGGTTCGATTCCGGCTCGGCCTCCAAAATCCTGACAGCGGTGGTGACCAAGGCAATGAAAGGCTGCGAACGGCCTGACAAGGTCAACGAACGCAGAGCGCGGTATCCTTATGTCGTTTGATGCAGCCGCAAACGCGATATGAGTCCGCGCCGATGCCCTTTCCGGCTGCGTTGAGGTTGCCAATGATGCCGGTTTCGACGTCAGGCCCAATCTTGCGCGTGACGGCATTGATCCTGAACTAATCGAAAATTCACACTGGTTGCTCTTCGTTCAGGCGATGAATGAATGCCTCGATGACATTGCCGAGTCAGCGCAACGCGCCGAGGGAAGATCGTAGTGAGCGGGGAGCGTTAAGTCCGAATTTTTGAAGTATGTATACGACTTCGTCGGCATTCGCCGACACTGCGCTGAGTGAGACCTTTCAGCAAGGTAGAAGCTATCGATGATGCTTAAATCCACTGTGCCGCGAGCGAATTCGTTAGCCTCTTAGTTTGCGCGAACGTCGCATAGGGAGCGAACATCTGTTATCACCCGTTTGTGCCTGAAACCGGACTGTCAGGATAGCCCAACATATCAGCTTTTATCCAAAATCGACCGGCTGGACAGAATCGCTCGCCTGTGTATTAGGCGTTTGCTCAAGGGACACTGGCCACGGTAGATTTGACGGTATTTTTCTAAGATTGATCATTGTTTCGAATTTTTCCTAAACATATTTTGATACTCAATTCCCTCCTTCGCTAACATCCCCATTCTCATTTCAATCTGGACCCGACTGCCGCACCTATGACCGCGCATAAATCCGGGGACCCGCTGACGCTGAACCGGCTTTATGGCCGTTCCAAGGGCAAAAAGTTGCGCATAGGCCATGCCAATCTGGTCGAAACTTTGCTGCCAAAAATCTCAGTTCCTGCCGAAGGCCCCGTCACAGCATTGGATCTGTTTGGCGAAGATATTCCGCTACATTTTGAAATCGGCTTTGGCGGTGGCGAGCATATGGCGGCACGTGCCGATATGCTGCCGCAGCACGGCTTTATCGGCTGTGAGCCGTTTGTAAACGGCGTCGCGATGGCGTTGTCGCACATCGAAAGTTGGCAAGGCTTCGGTCCCCTGCCCAACATCCGCCTACATATGGGTGACGCACTGGACGTGCTGGCGCGCATACCCGACGGCGCGCTTAGCTTTGTCTATTTGCTCCACCCTGATCCTTGGCCCAAAGCGCGCCATGCCAAAAGACGGATGATGAATGATGGTCCGGTGGATTTGATCGCGGCAAAGCTGAAACCCGGCGGTGAATTCCGCTTTGGCACCGATCACGATATCTATCTGCGCCACGCGTTGATGGTGATGCAGCGTCACCGCGACCAGTTTGAATGGCTATGCGATGCGCCCGCGCAGTTCCAAAACCGCCCCGGTGGTTGGCCCGAAACGCGGTATGAAACGAAGGCGCGGACGGTTTACGGGCATGAGGTCTGGTATTTTCGTTTTAGGCGTAGATAGGATTACAATAGCGTAGAGTTATCGTACATTTATCACTTTATTATCAGACATTTCTACCTTGTCATACACT
>JBEBKE010000109.1:0-7732 GCA_040079555.1 Sphingorhabdus sp.
GCCTGACGTGCGATGCGGATAGTATTTTTACGACGGCCATAAAAGCCTTTTGCCTGCTCCAAGATGTTCTTGTGCTTGGCGCGGGTGGTAACACCCCTTTTGACGCGTGCCATGGTTCAGCGCTCCTTATTTCAAGCCGTAGGGCGCCCAGAGGCGGATATGACCCACATCGGCGTCGCTGAGCACATCCGTGCCGCGGTTTTGACGAATATATTTGCCATTATGGCTCATCAGACGGTGACGTTTACCGGCTACGCCGCACTTCACTTTGCCTGTTGCGGTGAATTTGAAGCGTTTCTTCACACCGCTTTTGGTCTTTAGCTTGGGCATTTTGGTCTCCTTTGGAAGTCCGTATCAGACAAACATGGCAGCCCTTTTAGCCAGCCTGTCTATTCGGAAGCGGCGCAGCTAGATGGATTCGCACTTGAATGCAAGCAGAATGGCGTTTTTGCTGACTAAGTGTAACCGCGTGGCGCATGGAGACCCTGCAACGGATCGCCCAACGCCTTCATCCGCGCCATCGCGGCGACCGATACAATCGGCTTGGCCAGCGCTAGATACTGCTTTGGCGCCATGCCAAAAAAGCGCTGAAAATCACGGTTGAAATGGGCTTGGTCGTAATATTGCGGATCAAGAATCTCTCCCCATTTCGCCTTTGGCTGCCGCATGAGCAGCGCCAGCGTCCGCAAAAACCGCTGGCGCCGGATTAGCAATTTCGGCGGAAAACCAAAGACGCGCTTTGACAGTCGCTCAAGCTGTATACCGGTTACGTTCAGCCGCTCGGCAATTTCGGTGACGCTGGAAAAGTTCGAATCAAGCAAAGCTGTGTGTAGGCCGTGGATCAAATTATCGTCGCTTTTCGCGGCCTCTGGCATTTGCATCAGCGATGGCAGCAACATAGTGTCAAAGACTGTAGCAACATCTTTCAAAGTTTGAGCCGCAGAAATAGCTGGAAACAACGCCGCAAAATTGATGCGCGTCTTGAGCATTTTCGCATCAACCGATTGATCGGCAAAACGCGATGCCGGAAGGCCCACCAAATGATGCCAGCCAAGCGGCAGCAACCCAAAGCTAGCAATTCGCATCGATACACAGCCGATGCGCGTGGCGCGGCTGCTATGACCCACAAGCGTTACCGGAGGAACAGGTTTTAAAGGCTCGGGATGAACACTGCCCTGCACCGTTCCGTTACAGATATACCGGACGCTGCCCCATTCGGGGTGCAGCAAATCCTCGACCATCTGTCCGTCAGGGCTGTTGACCTCTGCTATGTAATAGGTCGTGACATAGCGGCGCAAATCGGGATGGGGCGCGACGAATTGCGCACTGGTTATGCCCCCTGCTGCTTGCACGATTTGCTTCCCGTTGCTGAACCACATCAGCCATGATTATGACTTGGGCCGTATGATTCTTTGTAATTACGCGATTTTGTGACGCAAATTTGAGCGCCTTGCAAGGCATGCGCGATACTCAATGATTGCAGGCAAGCGCCTCTAACACATCCTCAAGCCGCGCCGGATCGCCAAGCGCGATAACATGCCCCTCTGACGCCGCGTGCAACGGGTCGCCATTCCAGTCGCACATGATGCCGCCTGCTCCTTCAACGATAGGGACTAGGGCTGCAAAATCATGCAGCTTCAATCCTGTCTCAACCACCAAGTCGATATGGCCCGACGCCAGCAGTCCGTAGTTATAGCAATCGCCGCCCCATACGGTGCGCTGATTGGTCTTTGCCGCGAGTGCCATAAAATGTTCGGCGCTGTGATTGTCAAAATACTGGGGAGCGCTGCTAGAGAGCGAGACATCAGCCAGCTCTCGGCACACACGCGTTTTTGCTGGCCTATTGTTTAGCAAGGTCGGGCGACCCGTCACGCCAAGCCAGCGTTCGCCGCTGATACACTGGTCGATAACGCCCATCACGGGAAAGCCGTCTTGAAGCAAAGCGATCAACGTGCCGAAGATCGGGCGGCCCGCCATAAAGCTGATCGTGCCGTCAATCGGGTCGAGCACCCAGCACCGGCCCGACGTGCCGTTCTTTGTGCCAAATTCTTCGCCGACGATGCTGTCATTGGGGCATTCGGTATCAAGGATCGCGCGGATTGCCGCCTCTGCGGCACGGTCGGCCTCGGTGACGGGCGACTTGTCAGCCTTTGCCTCATGCGCAAAATCAGCGCGGAACAGCGGACGGATCGCCGCCCCCGCTGCATCGGCGAGACGGTTAGCAAGGCTAATATCGGCAGGCGTCATCAATCGAACAGCGAGCTGACCGAGCTTTCATCGGCGATGCGCTTAATCGCTTCACCCAACAACGGGGCAATGGGCAGCTGGCGGATCTTGTCGCTGTCGCGCGCGCCATCGGAGGCGATAATCGAGTCGGTGATGACCAGCTTGCGCAAGGAAGACGCGTTGACGCGGTTTACGGCTTCGCCCGAGAGTACCCCGTGCGTGATATAGGCAACCACATCCGATGCGCCCGCCGCTTTCAACGCGTCCGCCGCGTTGCACAAAGTGCCTGCGCTATCAACAATATCGTCGATCAAGATGCAGAACCGGTCCTTCACATCACCGATAATGTTCATCACTTCGGACACGCCCGCTTTTTCGCGGCGTTTATCGACAATCGCGAGCGGTGCGTCGTTGATGCGTTTTGATAGGCCGCGCGCACGCACCACGCCGCCAACGTCGGGCGAGACGACCGTAATCGGCTTATCACCGTGGCGTTCCAATATGTCCGCACTCATCACCGGGCCTGCGAACAGATTGTCGGTCGGGATATCGAAAAACCCCTGAATTTGTCCGGCGTGCAAATCGACGGTCAGAACGCGGTCGGCGCCAGCCTCTGTAATCAGGTTCGCGACCAACTTCGCCGAAATTGGCGTGCGCGGCCCGGGCTTACGATCCTGCCGGGCATAACCAAAATAGGGCAGTACCGCTGTAATCCTTTTTGCCGATGCGCGGCGCAGCGCGTCGATCATGATCAGCAATTCCATCAGATTGTCGTTCGCTGGATGGCTGGTCGATTGGATGACAAACATATCCTCACCGCGAACATTTTCGTGGATTTCCACAAAAATCTCGTTGTCGGCAAAACGCCGGACGCTGGCGTCGGTGAGCGGCAGGCCGAGATAGTCAGCGATCCCTTTGGCCAGAGGAAGGTTGCCGTTGCCTGTCATCAATTTCATGGTTGAGTATTCCCGATTGGCGCTGATTGGATTCGCGCAGCCGCTCTAGCGCCGCTTAATATTGCTGACAATCCGATTGGGAAGTCTCTTTAGGCGTTCAGTAGGGAGAGGGCCATTGCACCTCATGCAAAAGATATAGCGGTTCGCGCAGCGAGGCGACGTCTGTTGCAAAGGTGAAGCGCCCGCGCTTCAAGGCCAGCTGACACGCTTCAAAATCCAAACCCGCCGAAATGCTGGACTCGGCGGGACGACAATTTTTTGCAGTGCCATCCTTGTTCACCTCAATCGCTACAGTTGATAGGGTATGGCTATAAAGATACTCGGCAAATTTCGGCACATCAGCCTTGGACAGCACAAGTTCGAAGCTACCAAGTATCGGCGTCAAATACGTGCCGCCGATTGGCGTGACGTCACCATAGCTGTAAATTGAGCGATATGATGGCGCGCTCTCATGCCAGATAACCAAGCTTTCATCCGGGCGGCTTTCGGGAGGTGCAGCCAACCACCCCTTAACGCTGTGGCCGTATGGGTGGCCTCGCGATTTTTGGAAGCGCTTACGGCTCTTAGTAAAGGCCTTGTCAGCCAATAACCGCGTGCACAGCAGCTTCTTTTCATCATCGGTCAAACCGTTAGAAAAGAAATAGCAGCTCGCCTCTTTTTTCTCTTCGGAGGGAGGGGAGTAGGACAGCGAGAATTCTGCGCCCTGCCCTTTGCCAACGAAACGAATTTCTGGCGAGAATTGCTTGCGTTGGGACCAGATTACATCAATCGTGATGTATCCGACTGGGGCATCCATCTGAAAGCCTGGTGAAAATTCGTAGCGTGCTTTGCGAAGAATAGCACGGCAGAATGGTTCGATTGCGGGCGAATTTCGATCGCGAGAATTGGATGGGTCATATTTGTTTCTGCAACTGTGAATTTTTCCATCGGTTCTTATGCCAAGCTCCAGCTCGTAGGAGCGATCATTATCATTCAGCACCATATTGACGGGATAGTCGGCTGGATCCGGAACGTAGATCAGCGTGCCCGCCCCGAACAGGTGCGGGCCAGCAGGGAAATCAGCACTGCGCGAAGGCGGCGGTGGATTTGCGCTAGATGACACCATCAACTCACCATATTCAAATTGTGGCCCGGATGTTGCGGCCAGCGCTGCTGCAGCAATAATGCCAACTATCATCAATCATCTCCCCTATGTGCCGAGCATTATCGATTCCTCACTTTGCTGTCGAGCATGTTGCGGGTACCAGCCGAGCGGCCTAAGAACGACTTCATGACGAACACGCTCTCTATCGCCCTTGCCCAGATCAACCAACGTGTCGGCGACCTGAAAGCCAATGCCGACGCAATGCTTGAATGGCGCGCAAAGGCTGGTGCTGTTGATCTTATACTCTTTCCGGAACAGCAGTTGATCGGTTATCCAGCCGAAGACCTTGTTTTGAAACCCGCTTTCCAACAGGCAGCGGCGGCGGAGTTGGAAAGACTGGCAGCCGCAACGGCCGATGGTGGTCCGGCGATGCTGGTCGGCTCGATCCTCAAAGAGGGGGAAGCGCTCTACAACATCGTCGCATTGCTAGACGGCGGAAAAATCCTCGCGATCCGTAAAAAGCATGAGCTGCCCAATTACGGCACCTTTGACGAAAAACGTATTTTTACCAGCGGGCCTTTGCCGGAGCCCGTCGAATTTCGCGGTGTGCGGCTGGGCCTACCGATTTGCGAAGATGGTTGGTTGCCGACGGTTTCCAAACATCTGGCTGATCAAGGTGCGGAGATACTGATTTCGGTCAACGGATCCCCCTATGAAATCGACAAGGACGACCGGCGGCTGGAAGAAGTATTCGCCGCGCGCGTTGCCGAGACCGGATTGCCTTTGCTGTTCCTTAACCGCGTTGGCGGACAGGATGAGCTGGTTTTTGACGGCTGTTCGTTCGTGCTCAATGCCGACGGTGTTGCTGCGCATCGCTTGCCTGATTGGGAAGAGCATATGCACATCACGCATTGGACGCGTGGCGATGCCGGTTGGGCGTGTGCAGCTGGCGAACTGGCAAAATGGGAAGACCACCCGGCGGACATCTATTCCGCGATGGTGCTGGCGCTGCGCGACTATGTCGACCGTAATCGCTTCCCCGGCGTTGTGCTCGGCCTTTCCGGCGGGATCGACAGCGCGATTTGCGCCGCGATTGCCGCCGATGCATTGGGGCCGGATCGTGTGTGGTGTGTAATGCTGCCCAGCCGCTTCACAGGGCAGCTCAGCCTCGATCTGGCGGCGGAATGCGCCAAGATGATTGGCTGCAGGCTCGATACGATTCCCATCTCCCCCGCCGTCGATGCCTTTGACGAAATGCTGTCGGGCAGCTTTGCCGATGTCGAAGTTGATATCACGGAGGAGAATGTCCAGTCGCGGATACGCGGAGTGACTCTGATGGCACTGTCCAACAAGTTCGGCCACATGCTGCTGACGACGGGCAACAAAAGCGAGATGAGCGTCGGCTATGCGACCATTTATGGCGACATGGCAGGCGGCTATAATCCCCTAAAAGACGCGTACAAGATGACGGTATTCGCGATTTCAAACTGGCGCAACAAACACAAGCCCCGCATCGGCCTTGGCCCCGATGGGCCTGTGATTCCAGAGGCAATCATTACCCGCCCGCCCAGCGCTGAACTGCGCCCGGACCAGAAAGACAGCGACAGCCTGCCTGCGTACCCAGTGCTAGACGACATTCTGCTGGGCCTAGTCGAACAAGAACTATCGGTCGATGAAGTCACCGCCCGCGGCCATCCGCGCGAAGTGGTCGAGCGCATCGAACGTTTGCTCTACATCGCCGAATATAAGCGACGGCAGGCTCCGCCCGGGGTGAAGCTAGGTTCGCGAAATTTTGGGCGGGATCGACGCTATCCGATTACGAATGCGTTTCGGAGTGGGTGAGTTAACCGATGTGCCTAGCGCTATTGCAGACTGTAACCAGCCTCATGACACTCTCGTCCAGGAAATTCGCCATCGCGCATAGAAATGGCTCGGGCACGGGCTTCATTTTCGCTGTCGAAATAAGCTCTGTCTCCGGTTATATTGGCGAGTTCCCAAAAATAACCAGCTAGCCTCCTCAAACTCGATATTGCGTTTTGGAAATGCTGGCATGACTCCTGCATCGCTTCACGGCTATTTGCATTGGCACCCAGCTTTTGCTCACCGTTGAAATAGTTGGTCTCCCAGTTAATTGAACCGATCACAGAGTTAGCTTTATCCATTTTGTCGGAATTGACCGAATCGACCTCGGCTGTGGTACGGCGCGCTTTTTCTTGGGCTAGAGCGGCAGCAGCACGCGCCTCTTCGGCGGCGACGTCGGCCGATTTGTCCTTTTCGGCCTTTTCCTTCAACAGTCTCGCTACCGTTGTTGCACATACAGGCGCGAAGAGCCGATCCACCAGCTTTGCGTTTAGCGTCGCCCTTGATTGCTGAAAGGGAGGCGTGTCGGGATTAGCGGAAATAGCCTTCAGGCTATCATTAAACCCTTCGCAAGCGTCGGCGTAATCCTTCTGCGCCAAATTCTGAAGTGCATAGCAGCCGGAAACGGCACCTTCGACGACGCCAATATTCTGTAGCTCTGCCAAATTCCGTGCGGCGGTGCAGTGACGGTGAATTTTTTCAATCACCTCCAATGGGGGAATTGGGTCATCAATTGTTCTAGCAATGAGGTCGCCTGCAGGTCCGATTTGTGCGGACATCAAATCATATTGTTCCAGAGCTTTAACGCCCCAATACGCAGAATCTCTTTTTGTGCAGCCCGCAGCTACACTCAGTAGGAACAATGTTTTTTCCACCCCATTGGACTTATGCCGTTTCGCAATAATGGGATCGCGCGGCCAACGTGTTTGAGCCATATCTACGCCCGCATATTTCGAACCCTCACAGGTCAGTATCTCGTCGTCGGCCATCCAACGCATCAAAGTTCGGCAAAGATTCGCCGCGCCTTCCGCCAGATGTTGATGGCCGTAAATGGCATCAAGCGCCGCTGCGTCACAATGCTCTTCGCCAATGCCCAATTTGGCAAACCCTTTGGCGCGTTCTGACGCCGATTTGCCGATTAAGGGCTTCATCTTCGCAATCGCCGGAAGGGTGGTTCCGGTATAGCTGGCAATGGCCTTATCAATCTTCGCCTTGTCTCCCATGGCAGGGGTCGCGAACAGGCACGACACGACAAATAATAAAGCCAGCAGAAAGCCGCAGCGACGGTTTCCCAATGTCGCGGAGTTGTCAGCGCAAGCGGTCGGATTCATGGTCGCATCTGTCCTGTAAGGCAATGATACGCCGTCTCTTAAAGCAACGAAAGTGACTTAGGCAACTGATTGCCCGGTTACAGTCGAAAGAGCCAGCCGAGCCAATGATCTGAATAGTCGTTGGCCTGCGACCTCAACGGTACACCTGTCGTACCCGCACATTCCAGACACCGGACCTGCGCGCCCTGTGTTGTCGTCAACATGCGCAAGTCCGCTGCCATGCGGTCAAATGCAAGCTGCTGCTGCCACGCTGCATGCGCGAAAAGGTCGGCGGG
>JBEBKE010000110.1:0-7662 GCA_040079555.1 Sphingorhabdus sp.
CGGTCAAAACGTCAATTTCACCGTTGCCCGAACCTGTCGCGGCTCGACTGGGTGGATATGTCGATCCTCGACGCCATCAGCAGGCTCGCCGGGCAGACGGGAGGCATAGAAATAACTGATATCGGGGTCTTTGGCGTTGAAAGCGTTGAGCAGGTCGATGGCAATATGAACCCGCCCACGCGTCCAGTAACTGCCCAGATTGACGAGTGTAGTCGGTTCGGAACGCACCGAGCTATCTTCAATAAGCGGCGCTGACCCGAAATGACGGAGGCGCACGCTGGTGCCAAAGCCGGAACCCAGATCAGTGTGCACGCCGCCGCTGATGACATTGGAAACCGCACCCGGAATCCGCTCGAACCCCGGCGTCACGCCGCTAAAGCGCGCATTGGTGAAGGCAGCTGTGCTATCAATGGTCAACCATGTTGTAGGCTTCCAGAACAAGGATGCCTCGACACCATAGCGGCGGCTGGCGTCGCTCGGCTCGGTCGTCCCTGCGTCTCCGACGAACACAAGTTCGGAGCCGAGTTTCAGCCAATAGCTGACAAGGCTGGCGGTCAGTTTGCCGGTTTCAATCCGCGCACCGAGTTCAGCACCGCGTGCACGTGAGAACACCGGCACCCGGTCTGCAGGATCGCCGCTCGCCGGATCGACGTTGATCGTCGCTCCGCGCACATCGTTGGAATGGAAGCTTTCACCATAATTGGCATAGAGTTCGAGCGCGGGCGCAGCTTTCCACGCCAGTGCCACTTTGGGCGCAATGAAACCGTCCGATCCTTTGCCCGAATTCGCGGCCAGGTCAGAGCCGACGCGGTGGCCGATGGCATCACCGCGCAAACCGGCGATGACCCGCAGGGACTCCACAGGCTTCCATTCAGCTTCTGCCAGCAGCGCACCAGAATATTCATCTACCCGGTCCTCCCGGACCGTGCTTGTGCGTACCCCTCCGACGCTGCGATAGAGGCCGACCTTGCCGACCCGGTCATAGCGGGCATCCGCACCCACTCGCAGCGAAAGTTGCGCGTCTGGCTGGATGCGATAGCGGATCGAGCCGCCGAAAATCTCACGCTGGTCGCGTTGCTGGAATTCGTCGCCATCAATAGGATCATCGAGCAGATAAGTGAAGTTGGAAGTCAGGCGAAAGCGATAGTGGATTGCATAAGCGCTCGCGGTAAGGTTCGCGCTGATACGCTGAAAATTTAGCGCAAGCCGCGTCGTCTTGCCACCAAGATCGCCGTCGATGAAGCCAGGGCGTGGGATCAGGCCGGACGCTATCGCGCGTTCGGGCACCTGATCGGTTGATTGCCATTTTGCGCCATAGCCGGAAAGTCCAAGGCTCCAGCCATCCTGCGCGGTGCCGCCGCTATATTTGAGGAGGCCGTTCAGTTTGCGCAGGCGCTCGTTCAACACCCACGGCCCGTTCGAGACGGTGCCATCGAGTGCGGCGAGCAATGTGCCTTCACCTACATTCTCGCTGCCCCCGGCCAATGCGCGCGCATAGCCAAATGATCCACCCGTCAGTTGCGCGAACGGAATATCAACTTCGCGTTTGGTCTGGAACGCCAGACTGCCCGCTGCCGAGAAGTCACCGCTCTCGACGCTGTAGGGGCCTTTGCGATAGTCTATCCGCTCCACCATTTCGGGGATCAGGAAGTTGAGATCGAGATAGCCCTGTCCATGGCCGTGGCTGCGCATGTTGATCGGCGCGCCATCGACGAATCCCGCCAGATCGGTGCCATGATCGAGATTGAAACCGCGCAGGAAAAACTGGTTGGCCTTACCTGTCCCGCTGTGCTGCGTGGCGATCAGGCCGGGGACATTTTCGGCCAGCTCGCCCACCCTAGAGAGCGGGCGCTGCTCGAAATCTTTGTAACCCACTGTGCCTTCGGACGCCGTGGACGCGATACCAATCTGTTCGATGGCGCGGCCATAGACGATGATATCGGCAGGCGTTTCTGGCGGCGCTTCCTCGGCCCATGCCGCCGTCGGCGCGCAGATTGCGAGCAGAGCGAAATAGGTAAGGCCGGTTTTCAAAGTTGGTGGTAAAGGCTTTGTTTCCATGGAATTGACCTTATCCGTATTCGGAGAAAGGCAAAACCGATTTGCGAGCATATTTTGACCGAGGGCAGCACTACTTTACATTCGCCAATGCCGAATTGTACCGCTGCGACACTTTTTCCCAACTTACCACGCGCCACCATGCGTCAAGATAGTCCGCCCGTCGGTTCTGATAGGTCAGATAATAGGCATGCTCCCAAACATCGTTGCCGAGTATCGGCTGACCTCTGACTTCGGCTACATCCATCAGGGGATTATCCTGATTTGGTGTTGAACCGATTGCCAGCGTGCCATCAGCTTTGACCAGCAACCACGCCCAACCTGAGCCGAACCGGCTAGTCCCCGCCTGTTTGAATGCAATCTTCATGGCATCCAGCGAACCAAAACTTCTGGTAATGGCAGCAAGCAGTGCTGCAGACGGTCCGCTCGATTGCTCCGGTGCCGCCATGCTCTCCCAGAAAAAGCTGTGGTTCCAGTGCCCACCGGCGTTGTTGCGAACCACGGGTGCGTATTTTCCGGCGTTCGCGACAAGCTGCTCAAGCGTGTGCCCTTGCAATGCCGTATCTGCTGCCACCGCTTTATTCAGCGCATCGACATAGGCCCGGTGATGTTTGCCATGATGTATTGTCATGGTTTGGCTATCGATGACTGGTGCAAGGGCGTCCGTCGAATAAGGGAGCTGTGCCAGTTCAAAAGCAGCCTTTGCGCTGATCTGTATTTGCGCTGTTTCAGTGGTTGAAGCATGGCCGGTCGCTGGAAAAATGGTGCCTGCGACTATAGCGAAAAAAACCGTTGGGCATTTCATTGCATTTCTCCTTCTAATGATTGTGATTGGCGGTCGGCCGCTCACCAAGTGGCAAAACCCTCAGCATAACAGTGACGTCGCCGGTACGTTCGAACCGCAGGCTAACCGGGACTGTGTCGCCAGCCACCAATGGTGAATAAAGGCCGGTGAGCATCAGATGGTTCCCGCCGGGAGAAAATTTGAGCTGACCTCCCGCCGGAATGATGGGTGCATTCAGTTTGACCATCTTGGCTATCCGACCTTCAGATGTCGAAACATGCAGTGTTACATTTTCGGCCCACTCGCTGCTTGCCGAGATTAACCGGTCATCGGTTTTCATATTGTTGACGATGGTCAGATAGCCAGCGGCAGTAGGCAGGTTCCCAATGGTGGCAGGCGCCCAAGGGTCATTGATGGTGATGGGGCCTGAGATTTCTGCTTTGCCTTGTTCTCTCTCGTGGGGAGAATGCCAGGTTGTCAGCCAGGCGGTCGTAACGAAGATTGCAAGGAACAAAAGTAACTCTGCGATAATTGTTGCGCGCAGCCATGTGACGGCAGATTTCGCCGTGCCGACCCGACCAGCCAGAAAATAACGGTTGGTCGCTGCAAAGATAAGCAGCCCTATGGTCAGACCTGCTTTGGCTATCAGGCCGAGATCATATTCCTGCGTGAAATCGATCTGCAAATTGAGCAATTGGGCAGCAGTCACGATTGCCGCAACAATTAACAGTCCAACGACCCAAATCGCTTGCCGACTGAACGTGCGCACCAGCGCTGCAAAGGAATTGCATGCTAAAGCTTGGCTGGCTGCGAGCAACGTCCAGAGCCCACCAAGCCACCATGCAGCCGCCGTGATATGAACAAGCACCGAAGCCGCAGATGCAATTCCCCGCGTTGCCGAGTGTCCGACGACGCCAAAAGACAGAAGAATGGCAAACGCACCGACTATCGCGGACGATCTGCCCGCAAGAAAAGCCAGCCAGAGTCCCCCAGCAATCTGAAGGCTCAAAGCTAGCCCGAGCGGCGATGACAGCAGGGCAATGATATTCTGACCGGTGAAGGCATCCCCTAGACGAAACGTGTAAACTACTGCCGCTGCAACGGCGGCGAGCGCGAGCATGATCGCCGAGATGCGGGCCGATTGCTTGAGCGCTACAAAATCATGCTCTCCACGTGAAAGGCTCCAATGTGCCAATAATATGCCTGCGCCGCTCAAAGCAGTGAGATATGTGATGCCCTTCAGGATCGCAGTCAGCAGTTCGAGCATATTATTTGCGCGGGGCTCGCATCACGATGATGATGGTTCCTTTGATAACATGACCATCCTGCGACAGTGCGGTCCAGCGGATTTCATTACGTCCCAGCGCAAGGCCCGGCTTCGCCGACGTGAATTTCAGCGCACTAGCAGCAGGTTTGAACGCCAGTTTCTTCTCGCCCTTGCTGTTTGCGAGGATAAGCGAGGTCAGCCGCACACGTTCGGCAAAAGTCATCTCGAAAACAGGCGGCGATTGGGTAAGAACGCTGCCGCTCGCCGGATTGGAACTGCGAACCGTGGTATGCGCGGCTGCGTTGAATGCGACGCCTGTCGCCAATAATAGCGCCGCTATGGTAGCAAGACTTTTGTTCATTTCTTATTCTCCATGTGCAACCAGGGATTTGCAAAGCGTGGGTCGGTCAGGAAAGACTTGTCTGTCAGCGAATTGAGAAATGCGATGAGGTCAGTGCGTTCCTCTCCAGTCAGTGAGAACCCCGGGACGAATGAACTTTTGAGCGGGTTGTCTTTACCTACTCCAGCATTTGGCCCAGATTTTATTGCTCTCCCGCCAGCGGCATAATGGTCGATGACCTCGTCCAGTGTCGCAATCGACCCGTCATGCATATAGGGCGCGGTCAGTGCGACATTCCGCAGGCTAGGCGCGCGAAAGCGACCCATATCCTCAGGCCGTCCAGTAATTTCCGCTATTCCTCTGTTATTGGCGGGGTAAGCGCCTTTTCCGTCGAGGTTGTAGAGACCCGTATTGTGGAACGCGACCTCGCCGGTCTTGTTGCGTTCGTGCAAAACGGTATCGGCGAAATTTATTCCATTGTGGCAATGTTGGCATTCCAGCTTTTCAGAAAAGAACAGCGCTTCGCCGCGGATTGCAGAATCGGACATCGCATCGATATCGCCTTCATAGCGATACCGGTCATAGGTTGATCTGAATGACATGATTGTCCGCTCGAACGCCGACAGCGCGCGTATGACCGTTGCGAGCGAGATTTCGCCATTCGCTTCGGGAAACGCCTTGGCGAATAACTCGCGATATAATGGCTCGGCCGATAGCCGCTGCACCATCTCATGCTCCCTGCCTGCAAGACCCAGCTCGACCGGTTCCTGACCGATCAGCGGCACCAGCGCCTGTTGCTCCAAATGGCGCATCAGCGGGTTACCCCAGGTCAGCACAGGGAAATAGGCAACATTGGCAAGCGACATGGAATTGCGCGGCGTCGATGCGCCGGTCACGCCTGTGGCGACCTGCCTGCCATCGGTGAATGCCATCGCCTGGCTGTGACAGCTTTCGCAGGACATCGAACCATCGGACGAAAGCCTTGTGTCATAGAATAGGTGCCGTCCCAACTCGACCTTGGCGGCCGTGGTCGGGTTGGCTGCAGGTTCCAGCGGCCGTGGTACCCAGGCAGGCAGGCCAAAATCATATTTGCTGGGAACAAGCGCGTCGATCGGTTGCAACGCCGATTTTTTTTGCTCGGCATGCGCGACGCTAAAGGCGAAGAGCAGTAGCGCAAGAAGTAATGCAAGAGTCGACGCGCGTTGCATGATTATTCCGCCCGCACCCATTTCTGGCCCGACGATGGTTTGCCGTCGAAGGCAAGGCCCAGCCGGTCAAAGATTGCCGGGCAATCGCCATCACCGGGGAACGACATGCACCCCGAGGCCGATTCAGGGGCGTTGATTGTGATGTCGGTGGCGGCCAGCAGCGCAGCCAAGTCGAGCACGACCGTGGATTTGACAGGATCAAATTTGCCGAGTTTGTAATGCGGGCGGTTGGCGTTGGCGCAAGGCGTGCTGGGGGCCGTCATTGGCGATCCTTTGCCGCAATCGGTGCTGCCCAGATGGATCGAAAAGCCTGTGGCCGCATTCGCCCCGCCGTTTCCGCCGTTGCTTTCAAGGTCGATGCCGGTGAATTTATATCCGATCCGCCAAGGCCAAGTCATGGCGGTGACGTTCAGCGGAGCCGCAGCCAGCGTCGGGTCTTCATGGTTGACCACTTGCGGTACGCCGATGTCGAATACCAAGCCGCGATATTTACCGGCGGGAACCGTTCCTCGCACGACCATATTTGTCGCGCTGTTGCCGTTGCAATTTCCCGTGGCGTTTTCGAAATCCAGCAACGTGACCAGCTCGCTTTGCCACTGATCGTCGGGTGTCAGTGTTACCGGCACTTCCTTACCCTTGGCATTGATTAGCTTGACCGCAGAAACGTACAGCCGAAAATCCTGAAAGGTCAGCCCCGCCTTGGCTGTGCCAATGCCAGCGTAGGTCTGGCCGCACTTGGCGGGCTGATCGCCGACGCGCGCGTCGAACGCGATTTCAACGGGTTGGGTCGGGGGCGCTGCCAAAGCGGGAGCACTTGCCACGGCAGCTGCCAAGATCAGTCCAGCGCCATATCGAGCTTTGATGGTCATATTAAGTCTCCTATCTTGATACAGTTCATTCAGTTATATTGCCATTGGTCGCTTCCGCCGCCTGAATGGCCAGCGCTTCAGCAAAAGAACAAGCCCCGCCAAAGCGAGAATGAGTGCAGCCACCGCAAATCCGAAAAGCCATGGGGAATTGATATTCTCGCGCGCATTCCAATCCATGATGTGCAATCCCCACATCAAATCGAATGTCCGCCAGCTATCGGTCCGGACTGCCAAAATTTTGCCGCTATCGGGGGAAACATATGCACGCGTGTTTTCCGGATCGGCGAATTCGATCTGCCAGACGGGAAGATCACCCCGATAGTCGCCAGGTTCGGTTTTCAACAACTGCGCTTTCAGAACGGAAGGTTTGGGGCCTGTCCAAGCTTCGAGCGCCAGCCGCGTTGTCGCATTGGCGTCAAGGGGAGGCATGATAGCGTCCGACGCTGTGTCAACGCGAACAACCTTGTCATGGCCAATGTGCAAAAGCGCAAAGCTCTGCCCATTTGCGGAAAGAAGTTCGACCGAATGGGCGGCCGGATATCTCGCCAGCGTTGCAGTCAATCCTGAAAGGTTGATGTTGGCGGGTAGCGGGCGAGAGGCATGCCGATCAATCAGATGCTCGCCGCGCACCTCCTTGATCGGCATGAAGCTCATATAGGCTCCGCTCGCGAACCACAGGATGATCTGCAGCCCGGCAAACAGTGCCAGCCACTTGTGCAAACGGCTGGCAAACAAGTGGAGCCGCGTTCGCTTCATGTTGCCGCCAATGCCTTAAACTGCGCGGCGACGGGTTTGAACATGTCGTCCATCATTTTGGCGACATTGGGTGTTGTGGTGGCGAGGGTTCCGCCCGGAAATGGCGGCTCCGGATGATATTCGGCCTGCAACATCAGCCCTTCGGCATAGGGTTTTCCGCGCAGCATCTCGACCAAGGCAATCGCAAAATCGAGGCCGGAGGACACACCTGCACCGGTGAGGACATTGCCATCCTTGACCACGCGTTGGTCAACGGGTGTCGCGCCGTAATCGGCCAATGCATCTCTGGTGACCCAATGCGACGTTGCTTTCTTGCCTTTCAGCAATCCGGCCTTGGCAAGCACCATAGATCCGGTGCAAACACTCGTGACATGCTTGGCGCG
>JBEBKE010000111.1:0-7559 GCA_040079555.1 Sphingorhabdus sp.
AAGCACGGGCCCGTCGCCCACGCGGCACTCTACATAGGCCGCCGCGCGGGCGTCGGTGCCGTGGCCAATGGCGTGTTCGCTATAGTCGATGATGTCGAGTGGACCGCCGAGCGCTGCTTGCAAAGCGTTGGCGAGCGCCGATATCAAGCCATTGCCGCGACCGCTGACCGACTGATCGGCCCCGTCGATGCGAATTTTGCCCGCGAAAATGCGTTCATCCAACTGCTTCGGGCTTTGGCTTTCCTGAAAATCGATCAGACGAAAACGGCCCTCACCTTTCAAATGATAGCGCGCTTCAAACGCTTCCCAAATGTCGCCGCTCATCAATTCACGGCCTGTGGTGTCGGACAGTTCTTGCACAGTGGACGAGAAATTGGCCTGCATGCGTTTTGGCAGTTTCAGGCCATAATCCTGCTCCAATACCCAAGCGACGCCGCCCTTCCCGCTTTGCGAATTGACGCGGATCACCGCTTCGTAACTGCGTCCCAGATCAGCGGGATCGATGGGGAGATAAGGCACTTCCCAGATTTCATCATTGCGCATAGCCTGATGCGCAAAGCCCTTTTTAATCGCGTCCTGATGCGATCCCGAGAAGGCCGTGAACACCAGTTCACCTGCATAAGGGTGGCGCGGATGGACGGGCAGCTGATTACAATACTCGACAGTTTGAATGACCTCGTCGATGTCACTGAAATCAAGGCCAGGGTTCAAGCCATGTGTGTACATATTCAGCGCGACCGTCACCAGATCGACATTGCCGGTGCGCTCGCCATTGCCAAACAAGCAACCCTCTACGCGGTCAGCACCCGCCAATAGCCCAAGCTCAGTCGCCGCAATGCCTGTGCCGCGATCATTATGCGTATGCAGGCTGATAATCACTGCCTCGCGGTTCGGGATATTCCGCCCGAAATATTCAATCTGATCGGCATAAATGTTGGGCATCGCCGCCTCGACTGTCGCGGGCAGATTAAAGATGATCGGCTTTTCGGCGGTCGGCTGCAAAACCTCCATCACCGCCGCGCATACCTCGACGCTGAAATCCAGCTCGGCGGTTGAGAAGGTTTCGGGTGAGTATTCGAAATGCCAATCGGTCTGCGGATACTTCGCGGCCTGTTCGGCCAGAATTTGTGCGCCCTCAATGGCAATCGCTTTAACACCGGGTTTATCCAGCTGGAACACAATGTTCCGCCACGCAGGCGACACGGCATTATACAAATGGACAATTGCGCGCGGTGCGCCCGCCATCGATTCAAACGTTTTTTCAATCAAATCACGGCGCGCCTGTGTCAGGCTTTGGATCATCACATCGTTTGGGATGCGTCCGCTATCGACCAAATTGCGGATGAAATCAAAATCGGTTGCGCCAGAGGAAGGAAAGCCAACCTCGATTTCTTTAAGGCCCACCTTGAGCAACAGATCAAAAAAGCGGTTCTTTTTCTCCGTGCCCATGGGATCTATCAGCGCCTGATTGCCATCGCGCAAATCGGTGGAAAGCCAGCGCGGGGCTTTGTCGATTGTCTTGTTTGGCCATTGCCTGTCAGGCAAATCGACCTGCGGAAAGGCACGGTATTTTCGAGATGGATCGTTCAGCATAATTTCGCTCGCTGCAATTTTGGAACAGACCGATGAGCCTGTTAACTTTCAAGGTCGGTGGCAAAACCCTTAGGGCGGGTGCTCGGCCCATAGCCAAGCAACGTCGCGCGCCTAAGGGCGCGTAAGTCGTAGAAGGAGCAGTGATGCGAAACGCTGTTTCATTCTATGCATGCTTTTTCACACATTGTTTCATGCGTAAAGCAAAAATGCTCATTTTCTGCTTTTGACCCACAGGCAAAACGGACAGCTTGATTAGGCCCTAAACGGCTGGCCCGATCAGTTGTTGTTGCTTTGCTGCAGTAGGAAGAACAACGGCGCGGTCAACAAAGGTGCAACTTGCAGGGCATCCTTGAACATCCGGCGCGCCTTGGAATCGCCAACAACAACAACGTCATTGGCGAACACTTCGGGATCTTCATAATTGCCGCGACGGATCGCTTCCAAATTATAGACAGCGGCAAAATCCTGCCCCTTAACGGTGCGGAACAGCACGACATCATCAAGCTTTGCAAACTCCGATGCACCTTTCGCGGTTGCAACGGCGCGCATCAGAGTCATTTTACCAATGACAGGATACAGACCGGGTTCGCGTACTTGACCGTCCACAGTAATGACCTGGCTGACAGTTTCTTTCAGGTTGACCGTTACTTGCGGATCGCGAATATAGCGCGTGCTCAAACGCCCTTCGATTTCCTCTTCGACCTCAGCGGGCGTCCGCCCTGCCGCTTCGACAATTCCGGCCAATGGAAACGATATCCGTCCACTAGCATCGGTTTGCACTTCGCGTGCGCTCAGCTCTTCAATCCCGAACACATCGATAACCAATTTATCGAACGGACCGATCAAATAGGGACGTGTTTCCGCCAGCAAATCGCTGCGCTCTGGTGGGGGCAAGGCTGTGCCGGAAAGAACCTGAATGCTGTCAGCACCGCCTAGCGCCGCCGGTCCGGCGCAACCAGACAATGCAGCAATCGATGCGATCAGCAGAGCGAGCTTTTTCATGTTCGTGTCCCTTAATAAAGCTGTGTGTCTGCTAGACGAAGCAGCGTCCCTGTTCCAGCCGCTTTTTGTCAAATCGTAACGCGTTGTGCACGATTTCGCATTAACCGCGCCTGTCGAACATGGCCCCGCGTAAATTCCATGCGTCTGGCTTGCCGCTATTTGCGTTTCAAACTAAAGGCCGGAGCTGAAAATTTCCGGATATAAGGGCCAGATAATGAAAATTGCGATGATCGGTTCGGGCTATGTCGGCCTCGTCTCTGGCGCGTGCTTCGCTGATTTTGGCCATGATGTCGTTTGCATCGACAAAGACGCGTCAAAGATTGAGCGCCTGAACTCTAACATCATGCCGATTTTTGAACCTGGCCTAGATGCGCTGGTTAAAACCAATGTCGATGCCGGTCGATTGCAGTTTTCAACTGACTTAGCCGAATCGGTCAAGGACTGCGGAGCCGTGTTTATTGCGGTCGGCACGCCGTCGCGGCGCGGCGATGGCCATGCGGACCTTAGCTATGTCTACGCCGCCGCTGAAGAATTGGCTCATGCGATTGAGCCTGGTACCGTTGTAGTCACGAAATCGACGGTCCCAGTGGGCACGGGCGACGAAGTTCAAAGGATTATTGCGGAAACAAATCCAGGCCTGGATTTTGAAGTTGTCTCCAACCCCGAATTCCTGCGTGAAGGGGCCGCTATCGGCGATTTCAAACGCCCTGATCGTATCGTCGTCGGTACTGATGTTGAATGGGCGCGTGATGCGATGCGCGCTGTCTATCGTCCGTTATTCCTCAACGAATCGCCGATCCTGTTCACTAGCCGCCGTTCATCCGAACTGATCAAATATGCCGCGAACGCGTTCCTTGCGACCAAAATCACCTTTATCAATGAAATGGCCGATTTGTGCGAGAAACTGGGCGCAAATGTTCAGGACGTGTCGCGCGGTATCGGCCTCGACAATCGCATAGGCGGAAAGTTCCTGCACGCTGGTCCCGGCTATGGCGGCAGTTGCTTTCCCAAAGATACGCTTGCGTTGCTGAAAACCGCACAAGACAACGACACGCCAGTGCGCATTGTCGAGGCGGTGGTTCAGGCCAATGACCTGCGTAAACGCGCGATGGGCCGAAAGATCGTCAATGCGCTGGGCGGCGACGCGCGCGGGAAAAAGGTGGCGATATTGGGCCTGACGTTCAAGCCCAACACCGATGACATGCGCGACGCACCATCAATCGCCATTGTTCAAACACTCATCGATGCAGGGGCGGTTGTGTTCGCGCATGACCCCGAAGGCATGGCAGAGGCCGCAAAATTGCTGCCCGACGTCACAATGACAGGCAGCGCCTATGAAGCTGCAAACGGTGCCGATGCAGTGGCGATTGTTACCGAATGGGACGCCTATCGCGCGCTTGATCTGGCAAAATTAAAGGCCGCGATGACGGGCGATGTGATGGTTGATATGCGCAACGTCTATCGCCCAGAAGAAGGCGCGAAGGCTGGTTTCGATTATTACAGCATCGGTCGCTAAGCTGCGGGCTAATTGACCTGCCGGGCATAGCCCTCCCAATAAGGTGCGCGTAAATCCTTACGCAGGATTTTGCCAGACGCGTTCCTTGGCAAAGCGGGGATGATATCCACCGAACGCGGCACTTTAAAACCAGCAATACGCTCCCTCGCCCATGCGATGACGTTTTCGGGATCAACGGTCGCGCCCGGTTTTGGCACGCAAACGGCTTTCACCGCCTCGCCCCATTTCGCGTCGGGGATGCCAATCACCGCCACTTCCAAAACATCTGGATGCCCATAAATCGCGCTTTCGACCTCCGCCGGATAGACATTCTCTCCGCCAGAAATGATCATGTCCTTCACGCGGTCATGGATGAAAAGGTAGCCATCGGCATCAAGATATCCGGCATCGCCGGTTTTTACCCAACCGCCGTCGGTCATCGTGTTCACGGTCGCCTCGGGTAGGTTCCAATAGCCGATCATATTGTTCGAAGACCGCGTCCAAACCTCGCCCACTTCGCCAAGCGGTGCATCACCGCCATCGGCGTCGACAATCCGCAATTCAACGCCCGGCAATGGCTTACCCGCACTGCGCATCCGTTCATTACCCGCAGGGTCGTGATCTTCTGGCGGGAGCATACAAATAGTGCCGGTGGTTTCGGTCATGCCATAAGCTTGCATGAATTCGCATTTGAACATTTGAATACACTGTCGCAGCAATTCCAATGGGATAGGAGCCGCACCGTAGAGAATATATTTAAGGCTGCTGAAATCGACCGACGCACAGCGCGGATGTTGCAACAATATGTGCAATGCCGCCGGAACGATAAACAGCCGAGTAACACCGCCCGTCTCAACCGCATCGAAGAAGCCGTCGGGCGTAAATTCCGGCAATATCAGCCCGGGCAAGCCGGACCCCACCGCCATAATACCCAGCCCCGTTCCGCCAATATGCGCGCAGGGCATTGCGACCAGCACGACCTCATTATCGTCCCATTTGGTATAAGCGAGTTGGGCGTCATCTGAATTTTTACGCAGACCGAATAGGTTGCGATTGGACAACACAGCGCCTTTCGGATTGCCTGTCGTCCCCGATGTATACAGTTGCAGCACCGCATCATCCGCACCTGCCGGTTCAAAATCGCGACGCTCGGCGGCGGATATGCCCGCGCGTGCCTCCGCCTCTGGGATCACTTTTTCGACATGGGATATTTGCCCACCCAACGCATTTCCAATATCGTCAAAACCCGGCCCGGTGAACAATAGCTTGGCGTGCGTATCGTCGACGATAAACGCCCATTCGGCGGGGGCAAGTCGCCACCCCACAGGAACCATAACAACACCTAATCGTGCCGCGCCGTAAAACAACGTGAAATAGAGGTCGCTGTTTTTTCCGATCCACGCGATCCGGTCGCCTTTTTTCAAACCTGCGTCTTGCAGATAGGCCGCCACCTGCGCAGTCGTTTGTTCAAGCTCGCGATAAGTATAATGCCGGTCATCTTCGCGCAGTGCCGGGCGATCAGGTCGATCCTCCGCCCAATGCGTAATGAAGTCATCGAATGTCATGAGGTCCGCAACGGCGCGCATAAATGAGTCTCTCCTCAGCCCATCAACGTTGCTCGCCGATGGTGCCCGACCCTTTGTCGACACAAAGATTGCGTCTGTCAAATCCCGCGTCTGCGAAAGGAGCATCGGAGGCGCAGGCGCGCCTCCGGTCCCTAGAGTTTGTGCGAAATCAGCCCTCAGCTTCGCGTTCGAATGTCGCTTCACCGCCGATGCGGGACGCCAGCTTACCCAAATAGACCAGCACGACGATCGCGACGACGGTTGCGATAATGGCGTACGTAAATAGCCCTGTCAGGTCATCGCCAAGATTAAGCTTTGCCAGCAACGCCTTAATCGCATCGTTCCAAGCAAGCGCCGCGACAAGTCCTAATGACGCAGACGCCAAAGAGATCATTGTTTGCACCATTGCACGTGGATTCATTGTCTTACTCCCTTGTTTGAAAATTCTTTCGGGAGCTAACAATTTTCCGCCGACTGTCAAACCGCCTTTTTTCTGAAATTATTCAGCGGCGATTTGCAGCTCCGGCTCTTTCCACACCAGTTTCGGCTTGCGCGCTGCGAGTGTTTCATCAAGGCGGCGTCGCGGGGCGAAATGTGGTGCGGTTTTCAGCGCAGCATCACCCTGCTTCGCGCGATTGGCGACTGAACGCAGCGCGCCGATAAACTGGTCCAAGGCCGCCTTGCTCTCGGTTTCGGTCGGCTCAACCAGCATGGCTCCGTGGACGACGAGCGGGAAATACACCGTCATCGGATGGAAACCTTCGTCGATCAGTCCCTTGGCGATATCGAGCGTCGAGAAGCCCTCAGCCAACCCGTTGTCGGTGAACAACGCCTCGTGCATGCACGGGCCGGATGCCGCGAAAGGGGCCTCCAGCGTGTCTTCCAGTGAACGCAGGATGTAATTGGCGTTTAGAACGGCATCCTCGGCAACCTGTTTCAGGCCGTCTGCGCCGTGACTCATGATGTAGGACAAGGCCCGGGTGAACATGCCCATTTGCCCGTGGAACGCGGTCATGCGGCCAAAGGTATCGGGGTGTTCGTCCCCTGCAGTTTCTTCCTCCACCAGCTTAAAGCTGCCATCGGCATAGCGCGCCGCATAGGGAATCGGACCGAAAGGCGCGAGTGCCTCTGATAGCACAACCGGCCCCGAACCCGGTCCACCGCCGCCATGCGGGGTTGAAAAGGTTTTGTGCAGATTGATGTGCATTGCATCGACGCCCAAGTCGCCGGGGCGGACTTTGCCGACAATCGCGTTAAAGTTCGCGCCATCGCAATAGACATAGCCACCCGCTGCATGCACAGCATCAGAAATGGTCTTAAGTTCAGGTTCGAACAGTCCGCAAGTATTGGGATTTGTAATCATTACAGCGGCAACGTCTGGGCCGAGCCGCGCCTTTAACGCGGCCAAATCGACGCGGCCCTCGGGCGTTGCGGGGATATCCTCAACCGAGAAACCTGCGAAAGCCGCCGTCGCCGGATTGGTGCCGTGCGCACTTTCTGGAACGAGCACGACTTTGCGGTCCTCCCCGCGTGCTTCCAGCGCGGCTTTGATGCACAGCATCCCGCACAACTCGCCATGGGCGCCAGCCTTTGGCGCCATCGCGACGCCATGCATACCGGTCAGTTCAATCAGCCAGAATGCGAGTTCGTTGATCACTTGCAAAGCGCCCTGCACCGTTTCGCGCGGCTGAAGCGGGTGGACATCGGCAAAGCCTTTCATCCGCGCGACTTTTTCGTTCAATCGCGGGTTGTGCTTCATGGTGCACGAACCGAGCGGGAAAAAGCCGAGATCGATGCCGTAGTTTTGGCGGCTGAGGCGCGTGTAGTGGCGCACCGTTTGCGGCTCCGACAGACCGGGCAAGCCGATACCGCGATTGCGTTCAAGGCCGCCAAGACGCGATTGC
>JBEBKE010000112.1:0-7486 GCA_040079555.1 Sphingorhabdus sp.
TGCGGTGCGAAAGACCATCGCTTGGCTGTCCGTTTTGGTTTCTGCGCCGATAGCGAAACGCGCCCAATAATCGCCCGCAGGCAGCGTGCTTTGGCCGCTTTCACAATCAAATTTGCTCGGACGAGCGAGCATTTGTGCAACCGTCTCGCCATTGGCGGCGGCGCGCAGGCAAGGGTGAAGATCAGTCGCCTTGGCCGATGCGGGGGCAGCTGACAGCAACAGGGCGAGCAAACAGCTGAATACAGCTGCATAGCAACGGAAAAGCGACCCTTTGACCCTCATCACTTCAGTGTTAGCGGGCTATGGTAAAGGACCTCTTAACCATATCGAGGCGGCCAAACGCGACGGCTAGGCCATCTGAATATAGTCGCGCATCGCGTTCGCTTCTGCCTCGATCCGTTCGATCCGGTGCTTCACCAGATCGCCGATCGAAACAAAGCCGACCAGCCGGTCACCGTCCGCCACGGGCAAATGCCGAATCCGGCGGCGCGACATTAACGACAGTGCTGACAAGATCGGCGTATCGGTGGTGACGGTAATCGCGGGCGATGTCATGACATCGGCAACCTTTTTGTCCATCATCGCCGGCCCGTGCGCGGCAAGGCCATAGATCACGTCGCGTTCCGAAAAAATCCCGACGATCCGGCCATTGTCGACAACGGGTAAGGCACCGATGCGCTTTTCCGCCAGCTTCGCGGTTACATCGTGGACGCTGTCGGTTGGCGTGGCGGTGAAAATGTCGGCCCCGTGGTTCTGCATTATCGCGGCGATTGTCATACGGTGTTCTCCTCTGCTTGCTCCCGACAGGCTTTATAGCATAGAAGAACCTGAGGTAAAAACATGACTCGTGAATCTCCCCTGGACGACCCCCGATATGCAACTTTCGCATGGCGCCGATATTGGCGGCTGATGCGTTGGATGTTTGTCTTTACGCTGTTCGTCACCACCGCCGCGCTCACCAGTTTTTGGTGGTTCAACGGCATGGTTTCGATCCATTTCTTTATCGCAACGGCTGGGGCGATTATCGCGTCGATGATGCTGATGGCAGGCCTGATGGGGCTGGTATTCCTATCCAGCGGTACCGGGCACGACGAAGCGATTGATGATCCCTTTCCCGAAGAGGACGCATAGTGACACAAGCAGTGCAGCACGAACGCCGCGATCCGATATTGCGCGTCGCGCCGCGTCCGGCGGATATCAACAGCAACGGCCATATCTTTGGTGGATGGGTGTTGGCACAGATGGACATTGCGGGCGGCATCATCGCCAGCAAGATTTGCCAAGGCGCGTGTGCGACCGTAGCCATTGAAAAAATGGAGTTTATCGCGCCGATTTTGCTGCGCGATATCGTTTCGGTTTATGGCTGGTTGGAGCGACGCGGGCGCACGTCGATGGCTATCCGGCTGGAGGTGATCGCGACGCGCGATCGGGGAGACCAGCAGGTGAAGGTGACCGAGGGGCTGTTTACCTTTGTCGCGCTGGATGAACAGCATAAACCAAGGGCGCTTCCACCCGAATAGGCCCTGGATTTGATCTGCCTGTCCCAAGTCTTCTTTTGCATGTGCCAGCCTGCAGAAAAGCAAGTCTGACAATGCATGATTGTTTTTTGTTCTTTTTCGAGAATGTTGGTCGTGACGGCAGCTTTGTTGGGGAGTTCGGAAAGGCAGCTTTTGGGCTGAGAATGGGAAACTCGGACATCTGCCCGAAAGTCAGCCTTGGGGGCAGAATCGTCGTGGCAGTTAGCAGGCCCCTAACCGCTCAATGTAAAGGAAACGCCGCCAAAAAACGCCTGGCTGCGGAAAGCTGACTTACTGGGAGCTGGTCTAATATCGCCGTCGACTGCTGCAACGCCGGAATGAGGCAGGGAAAATCGATATCGTTGGGTGCATCCGGCTCCCCAATGCTAAAGCTATAGTCGCCGCCATCGATCCGCACCCAAGCTTTCCAATCGCTGTATGCAAATCGGGCAAGGATAGGCGGACCAAAATCGGCTGTCGGCGCGAACAATGCTTTGAGCGCCAGCAAATCCCAATCGGCGAAATGCAGGCCATCGGGCTCGGCAGGAGTGCGGACCCAGCGTAGGCTCCACCGGATCATCTGCAGCACCATCGGTTCAAGCGCCCGGCCCATCTCGGTCAGCCGATAGGGTTCACGCGTACAATCATTATCAATCAGCCCTGCCGCCGCCATGTCCTTCAATCGCCGAGCGAGCAAATTTGCGCCGATACCCTTCATCCGCTTTTCCAGCTCCGAAAAGCGTCGTGGAGCGACGAGCAAGTCGCGAATGATTAGGAAGGTCCAGCGTTCTCCAAGCAGATCCGCTGCACGGGCGACGGAACAATTCTGGCGGTAGTTTCGCGTTTTCATCTTGCGGTCCTTGCTCCACTGCCATAGCAACATGAACACTATATATAATTAAAGTGAGTCGTTCAATGACATTGCGTTCCGCCTTGCATGCCAACGCTATTTTTACTGGAGTTTGCGGCCTGGTCTGTTTGCTGAGCGCGGATTTTGTGGCCGCGCATACAGCAATGCCGGATCGACTCTGGATCATCGGGCTTGGTGTGATGCTGCTTTCTTTTGTGCCGATGCTGCTGTTCGCCTCGTGGCGGCCAATGGAGTGGCTGGTGCGGCTGATCATCCTGCTCGATTGGGGCTATGTCGCGACTGCGTTAGCCTATTTTCTGTTCAATTTGGGTGAGGTTGACAGCATCGGGGCGCTGCTGATCATCCTGACGGCAGCATTGGTTGTACTGTTCGCTATCCTTCAGCAACGCAGTTGTGCCGCGGCAAGGCAGGCGTAGCCATGCGCTCCGATAATCTCGGTCTCGAATTGATCCACCACCCGGCTCTTGGCATGCGGCGCGGGCCGCCTTTGCTTTTTATTCATGGCGGCTTTCACGGTGCCTGGTGCTGGACCGAGCATTTCACGCCTTGGTTTGCAGCGCGCGGGTGGGATTGCCATGCTGTCAGCTACCGTGATCATGGCCAGAGCAAGCGCACAGGGCGCCATAATAGATGGCGCTTGCGCGATTATGTGGATGACGCGCGCTGGGCGGCAGTTCAGTTGGACGAAAAACCTATCCTGATAGGCCATTCTCTGGGCGGTGCTATTGCGCAAAAGCTGGCAGCGGACGGCGACTATCCGGCGATGATCCTGCTTGCTCCTTCACCCATTGGTGGCTCAAACCGCGCGGCTATGCGGATGATGAAGGCGCATCCCAGCGCAATGTGGCGCGCGCTGGTCGGCGGAAACATGCCCGAAGCTTTGCCAGCCTTCATGGAATTTTTCGTCTCGCCCGACTTTTCCGTTGCGGACCGGGAAAGTCTGCAATCACGGTGCAATGGGCTGACCTCGGCCAAATCGGCGAACGATGCCTTTTACTTTGACTGCCCAAAGCCAAAGCCGCTTACATCGCCAGTACTGGTCGTTTCGGGGGCGAATGATTGGTCCATCCCGCAATACAAGAATGAAAAGCTCGCGCGCGCCTATGGTGGTGATCACATCGTTGTGCCGACTGCGCATGACATCATGTGCGATACCAAATGGCAGTCCGCCGCTGAGCAGATATGCACGTGGCTTGATGCGCGTTGAGGCTAACCGGCGATGGAGTGCATAAACGGTCGCAAGGCGATCATCCGCGGCAGAAGCGCCCATTAGAACGGGCTGGCCCCTTCACCAAGGGACCATGAACGAATAGCTGATGTTGAACACCAGTTCTAAGTGAGTGAAGGACAGAAATCTTGTCGCAACCAGACAGGCGGCCGTTTCTAGCTACTCCCGCTGCCGCGACAATTTCAGCGTGAATTCAAAACTGACCTCATTATTGGTCGGAACAGTCGCGCTCCATGTCGGCATGCCGTCAACCTTGCGGATGCCTTTGGGTTTGCCGCGTAGATCGAACGGGATTTCGATCTCGGCGTTGATCGGCTCGTTGCGGGCGTTGGTGATCGTGACTTTATAGCCCTTTTGATATTTGCGTTCTGATATCTGCGTCACCACCATCTGCACATCGGACGCGGTGCCGACTAGCAGTTCTACCTTTTCGCCAATCGCACGGTCGCGCAGCGCGGCTTCGCCAGCCAGCAGCGGGCCGAAATTGCTGTCTTCAAAAACCATCGCTTGGCCAGATGGCAAGGGCAGGCCGAGGCCGTTTTCGGTTTTGTTATCGGTTTTAAGAATGATCGACAGCGGCGTGTTTTCGCCGAGCGGGATGTAGATCGGTTCGTCCAATCGTGCGCGATAAAGCCGGTTAAACTTCGCATCGGGCTTCACGATCATCGCGACCTGTTTTTGCCCTTTGGCGTTGACCGTGACAGGTTCGGGGATGCGATAGAGTTTCAGGTCGCCTAGGTCTTCCAATTCCGCGACCGTCACGGCGGTTACGGCCATCGGTATATCCATCAACGACTGCTTCATCCGCGCTGCGGTGACGACAATCTCCGCGCCATTAGCATCGTCATAATAGGCGTTATCGGGTTCCGGCTGATACCGGCCCCATGGGAATTGTTGCTGCCCGCGAAACGGCACTTCATGTGTGCGTTGTTGTGGCCAGCAGCGGATGATGAGTTCCGTCGGTGTCGCGGCCGGCGGTTCGGCATTGTCTTCGCGATTGGGCGTGCCTGCGATGGCCATGGTGTTGGCGTTCAGGAAAGATTGGTTGCCGCCATTGGCCAAAGTCATCCAGGCGAACAGCGCGACTTTGGTTTTGCCAATTGTGCCTGTGGCGGCGCTTTCATCATCGGACAGTTGCGTTACATAATTCGCCTGCCAGTCAAAGCCAGCGGCCATATAGGTCAGCGTCAACGTTGCGGTGACGGCACGGTCGCTGTTGGTCATCACCGACAAGGTTGGCTTGGCAGACAAGCCAGCGGGCACGCCGCCATAGGCCATGCGTTCGGGCAGGCCGGTGCAGCGCAGCGCCTCAAAACCCTCCGCCGTTTGCAGGATCACGCCGCCATCGGGGCCAGCGGTAATCATTGCTTGCTGCTCGCGCGCTTTGCCAGTGGCTTTGTCGGTGCGGGTCAGGGTCACCGCGCGTTTCAGATAGGCATCGACAAGGCCTGCGGGCGATAGCAGCCGTGCATCGCGGTTTTTCTCGCGCACGCCTTTGGGCAGGCCGGTGACGATGGCGCTTTCGGGGAACATGCCTTCGGATACGCCTTCAAAGCGAACCAAGGATTCTCCCGCCGGGATTTGAACGGTGCGGGTTTCGGTGATCAAAGCATAGCCGCTGGGCCAATCGGCATCGATGGGCTGATCGCCGCGTGATGGGTCGCGGTAGATGGTAAGGGATACGGCTTCAGGTTCTGGGGAGGTGACTTGTTGCTGGGCGAGGGCGGGGTACGGGGCGGCCAACGCGATAACAATGCCGCAGCCCTGAGCCTGTCGAAGGGCGCTTCTAAGGGTTACTCTACCTCTCGAGACGTGCTTCGACAGGCTCAGCACTACGGTGTTTGTTAACGGCGTTCGTCGCAAGTTCATCGCAACGGTACGTCCACGGTCAACTCGCTATCAGAATTACCCGCGACCGTGCCAAACCATGTTGGCCGACCGTCTTTCTTGCGTACGCCATCGGGCAGATTGCGGATGGTATCGGGCATCCGGATTTCGGCGCTGATCGCATAGGGGTTCGCGTTGGATAGGCGCATCGTATAGTTGATGCTGTTCTTGTCCTGCGACAGCTTTGTCGTGGTGACTTTTACCGCCATTGATGCGGGCAAGGACAGTTCGATATCATCGCCAATCGCGCGGTCCTTGACCATGATCTCACCGATCAGCTGGCTGCCATAAGCGCTGTTTTCAAACACCATGCCGGTTCCAGACGGCAAAGGCAGGCCAAGGCCATCGAGCTTTTCATTCTTGCCAATCAGTGTCGGGATCAGGCTCAGCATGGGCTGGTGCCAGCCATAGCCAATAGGCTCAGCGCGATAGACGCGGCGGAACTTGCTTTTGGGCTGCACCAGCATCGCGACCTGTTTTTGGCCCTTGGCATTGACGGTCATCCGTTCGGGGATGCGGTATAGTTTCAGGTCGCCCAAATCTTCTTGTTGCGCGACGACGGCCGGAGCGGGTGGTGGGGGAGGCGGAGGTGCCATATTATACATCATTGGCGGAGGTGCCATTTCAAGCCGGTACATGGCCTTTTGGTCGGCCTCTTCCATCGGATATTCTTCGTTATAGAATTCGCCATAAGGCAGCGTGAACGGCACTTGATCGGTGCGCTGCATCGGCCAGCAATTGAGCACCAATGCAGCCGGACGACCTGTTGGCAGCGCGGCATTGCCCACGCGGGCAGGCTTGCCCGCAACCGCCATGACATTGGCATCGGGAAAGCTTTGGTTGCCGCCATTGGCAATCGTCAGCCAGGCAAAGACATCAAGGTCAAGCTTATGATCGGGCGCGAATTCGCCCGCGTTCATCACATAGCTTGCCTGCCAATCGAAGCCTGCGGCCATATAGGTCAGCGTCACCTTTGCCGTCACCGCTTTGTCGCTGTTGGTGATGACCGACAAGGTCGGCTTGGCGGACAGATCCTTTGGCACGCCGCCATAGCGCATCCGTTCGGGCAGGCCGGTGCAGCGCAGCGCCTCATAGCCTGCCGCTGTTTGCAAAATGACGCCGCCATTGGGGCCTGCCGTCACCATCGCGGTTTCTTCAACGGTTTTGCCGGTGGCTTTGTTGGTGCGCGATAGTTTCACTTCGCGTTTCAGAAACGCATCGACAAGGCCAGCCGGCGACAACAGCCTGGCATCGCGATTCTTTTCGCGTACGCCTTTTGGCAGGCCGGTGACAATGGCGGTTTCGGGGAATAGTCCTTCGGAGACGCCCTCAAAACGGACGACCGATTCGCCCGCCGGAATCGTGATCGTGCGGGTTTCGGTGATTAAAGCATAGCCTTGCGGCCAGTTTTTATCGATCGGCGCTTCGCCGCGATAGGGTGCGCGGTACACGGTTAGCGTAACGCTTTCGGCTTTGGGTGAGGTGGCGATGGTTTGGGCTGTGGCTGGGGTGGGAAGTAATGCTGCCAATAGCAACCAAATCCTCCCCGAGCTTGCTCGGGGAGGTGGCAGTTGCCCTTCGACTGGCTGACAAGCCAGCCGCTCAGGATAAACTGCCCTTTGGGCAGCAACTGACGGAGGGGCGGCGCTCGCAAGAGCGCCAGCTGCGCTGGCGTCCCCTCCACCACCCTTTGGGCGGTCCCCCTCCCCGAGCAAGCTCGGGGAGGATTTAGGTGGCGTCACCGCCATGATCCTCACTCAATACCGGCTGTCAAAGGTTGCCGTCAGCGTCGCTTTGCCATTTGCGGGCACTTTGACGCTCCATTCCATGCGGTCAGCGGAAACCCGCGTGCCTGTCTGGCTTTGGTCGGTGACGCGCACATCGCCCCAAAGGCCCGATTGGCCAAGGTCAACCGTCACCGCCTCGTTACGGGCGTTGGTGACTTCGTAGCTCATTTTGGTTTTCCAGCGGTTTGCATTCACG
>JBEBKE010000113.1:0-7369 GCA_040079555.1 Sphingorhabdus sp.
TGCAGCAAAGCCAATCGTGCTGCCATTGGCACACGTCGCAGGATTGCCGTCAATCGGCACGCTGATCGAAAAAACCCCGCCCGCTGTGAACCAGAATACCCGTCCTTTGGGATCTGCACTACCGGCGCCATGGCCCAATGCACCCAAAGTCGCATCGTAAAATGCTTTCGACGCCTCAAGATCGGTTGCTCCAAGCATGATATGGCTAAACATATTTATTCTCCTCTTTCGTTATTCAGTAAACCACGACGCTGCGGATGCTCTCGCCCGCGTGCATTAAATCAAAACCCTTGTTGATCTCATCGAGTGTCAAAACATGCGTGATCATCGGATCGATTTGGATTTTCCCATCCATATACATGTCGACAATCTCCGGCACATCGGTCCTTCCCTTTGCGCCGCCAAAGGCGGTACCGCGCCAATTCCGCCCGGTGACCAGTTGGAATGGGCGGGTCGCGATTTCTTTACCGGCCTCTGCCACGCCGATGATGATGCTGGTCCCCCAACCACGGTGGCAGCATTCGAGTGCTGTGCGCATCACTTCGGTATTGCCTGTCGCGTCAAAGCTGTAATCCGCGCCGCCATCAGTCAGCTCGACGATTTTGGCGACGATTTCGTCTCGGCCTAATCCCTTGCTATTAAGGAAATGGGTCATGCCGAATTGGCGGCCCCATTCTTCACGATCGGGATTGATGTCGATGCCAAGGATTATATTTGCGCCGGCGAGCTTAGCACCTTGAATAACGTTCAGGCCGATACCGCCAAGGCCAAATACGACCACATTGTCTCCCGGCTGGACTTTAGCGGTTTTGGTTACGGCGCCTACGCCTGTTGTCACACCGCAGCCGATGTAACAGCTTGACTGAAACGGTGCGTCCCGACGAATATTGGCAACCGCGATTTCAGGCAACACGGTGAAGTTCGAAAAGGTTGAACACCCCATATAATGATAGATCGGCTGGCCTTTATAAGAAAACCGCGTCGTGCCATCGGGCATCAACCCTTTGCCTTGTGTCGCGCGGATCGCGGTGCACAGGTTGGATTTTCCAGACAGGCATGTTTTGCACTTGCCGCATTCGGGCGTGTAAAGCGGTATGACATGGTCACCAACGTTGACCGAAGTAACCCCTGCCCCGATTTCGCGGACAATGCCTGCGCCCTCATGGCCCAAAACGCTGGGGAACAAGCCTTCGCTATCCAGCCCGTCCAGCGTGTACGCGTCGGTATGGCAGATGCCCGTCGCCATAATTTCCACCAATACCTCGCCAGCCTTTGGTCCCTCCAGATCAAGCTCCACGATCTCCAGTGGTCTCTTGGCTTCGAAAGCGACGGCGGCGCGGGTTTTCATTTCTGGTGACTCCTAAATTCTGAATTGCGTGCTGGCGTTATTTGTTGAATGTTACCGTCAATGGCAAGTGCTATTGCGGATGCCATTCACGCCGTCCGTTTTGAAGCGCGATCAGGCCTGTCGTGCCGATAGGTTCTGATTGGCCGTCGGTTAAAAACCCAACCAGTTTTGCGTCTTCAATATCGACATGCGCAAGCGTTCGCGCGCCATTTGCCGTGCGCGCCATTACCACGCCACCATTTGGCTGCCGGTCACGTCCGTAAAACACGGTGTAGGATTCGACGACGGCATTGCCGACATAGTCCTTGTCCAGTTCCGGAATCGGCCCACGCGCCGCATCAGCCTCTGCCTGATAATCAAAATTTTGCGGGAATTTTGCGGCAGCAATCGGCTGGTTCGACAGGACAATACAATGATTGTCTGTCGCAAAACCGCCGTTGGCAAACAGGAAGCCATTTCGCCCGCCTTTACGCAGTTGCGCCACCATCGAGACGACAGCATGGCTCATATAATTGGCAATCGGTCCTCCACCAAAGGTCAGACCTCCAAAAACCGTCGCGGGTTTATCCACCGACCAACCTAAAGTCCGCCGCGCCATTTTTGGTACGCAAGGAAAGCAGCTATACAACTCAACATGATCGAAATCCGCCGCCGTCATCGCATTGAGTTCCAAAGTGCGCCTGATCGACACATCCATGCTGGGGGAGCAATCATAACGGTCGCGGTGCAAGATGTTGGCGGGTTCCTTTGCCGCCGCGCCCATGCCGACATAGATCATCCGCTCCTCGGCTATACCCAATCGGCGCGCCTCGGCCAGGCTGGCGACGATAAACCCTGCCCCCTGATTGACCGCCGCATTGGCAACCATCAACTTGTTATAGGGAAAGGCAATTGGCCGGTTGCTCTCGTCAGAGGTTTTGATCTGCTCGGCACTAACCGGTTTGCGGACCCAGGCTCCATCATTGGCCGCTGCAACTTCGCTGAATTGTGACCAGATTGCCGCGCTTTCGGCCTGTCCTTCGGCCAATGTTTGACCATAAGTCGCACGCCCCGCATTTTCGTAAAGCGGATAGACGTCAATCGGTGCCTTTAACCCATGCAGCTGCAAATAGCCGGGCTCGCGCTTATGCTCTGCCCGTACGCCCTCGAACACATCCTTTTGCGGCATGCCATGTTTCGCCAAGCGGCCACCAGCAGTGCGCAAAGCCTCTGCCCCGACGATTGCCGCCAATTTAATTTCGCCAGCACCAATGCGGTTGGCGGCTTCGTTAAGCAGACGGATAGGCGTGTCACCGTGCGGCGCGTCAGATTGATAGCAAATGTGGGGATTGGCCCCGATGGCATCGGCCAATTTACGGTCGAGCGGGTTCAGGTGCCGAAAACTGATCTGGTCCACAACAGCCAGGCTATCAAGCCGCGATAGGACATCAACGCCAACGTCCTGTTCCGCCAAGCGCAGCGCAGATAGCATCAGGCCCTGCGAATCCAAACCGGCGTCCGGATCGTCGGGGCGGTCATTCAACTGTCCGATGCCAATGATAACGGGAATATATTCGCTATTGTCCATACGCTTGTGTGACTAAAATTAGACGTAGGTGCAAGCCAATTTAATCGCGCGATTAAATGGCGGAGAGATAGGGATTCGAACCCTAGGTACCGTCACCGGCACGCCGCATTTCGAGTGCGGTGCTTTCGACCACTCAGCCATCTCTCCGCATGTCAAAAGGGCTGGTCATTGCTGAAAAATCAGCGTGCCCGTTTGGCAGAGCGCGGCCATTAGCGAATGTTTTCAACTTTGCCAAGCGCAAGGTTGAACGAAACAGCAATCAAGCCGATATACACGTTTATGAGCCCGATTCCCGATATGCCCGCCATCGCGGTGGCCCGTTTTGCCATTGGAGACGTTGTTCGCCATCGCCTATTTGATTTTCGCGGCGTCATTTTCGATATTGATCCCGTTTTCGCCAATAGCGATGAATGGTATGAATCGATTCCAGAACCGGTCCGCCCGAAAAAGGACCAGCCCTTTTATCACTTGTTCGCCGAAAATGCTGAAAGCAGCTATATCGCCTATGTCAGCCAGCAAAACCTGTTGCCCGATGGAGAGCAAGGCCCCGTCAATCACCCGGCGATTCAGGGTTATTTCGATGATTGGCAGGACGTTCGCTATCCGTTGAAACGCAATATGCGGCAGTGAGTGCTGTTACGGCTTCATCTCTCTGATCCACTGCTCCAATAACTCCGCGCCTTCCTTATGCACAGTCGCGCGACCGACTTCGGGCATGGCAATTCCGGGGTCCGTGCTTTTCAACCGATAAAGCAATATTGACCGTTCGGGATGCCCCGGCTCGATCACGAAGTCGAAACCACCGCTGCCCCTGCCCGCAGCAACCGGACGCTTACCGATACCCATTGCAGCATCGCCGCCGATCATATCGTCATAAAACAGCCCCGAATTGCTGGCCGACCCGGTTGGCCGATGGCAGTGGCCGCAATTAATGCGCAGATAGGCCAAGGCCCGCTTTTCGACGCTGCCAGACTTGGGATCGCTCCAGATCGCGTCAGCGCGTAATCCGCTTTTCGTAAATAGCGCGTGTTTGGCAAGACGGCTTTTATCTTTTGTGTTGGCAAAAATCATATTCGGCCAGATGGGACCTATCGGCTCGATCTCGCCCTTGCTCGAATGGCATTGTTTGCACTGGTTTTTGTTAGGGACAGCATAGCTGATAGGCAAGTCAGCGGCGCCAGAACGGCGAATCGTGACTGGAACGCGTGCACCACCATGTTTTAGCACCGCATCGCTGCCATCGGCGTTCCAAATATAGGGCAGAGCCACCCATCCGCCGGGTTTGTGCAGCAATAGCCGCGTTTCGATAATATGCAGCCGTCCGCTCGCATCTGGATATCCAAAGCTTTTTAGCAACGCCGTCCCAACCGGAAAGCGGATACGTCCGCCGGGTTCAACCACGATTTTGGTATTCGCGGGCAGATAAATATAGCGCTGTTTTTCCGCATAATCGGAAAAAAGAGGCGTTCCCAGTGCATAGGGGACTAACAACGGGCTTGGCTGGTCGGCACCGCTGCCAAAAAAGCCGAATGTTGAAAGCAAAGGCGGACTATCCTCTGCAATAATCGCTGTGTCCGAAACGCCGCCCGCTGGTATCGCCGCACCGCTGCGCGCAAATAACGCGAGTGCAAAGCAAGCAAGGGCCGCGAGCAGCGCGCGCATTAACGGACGACCGCTTCCATGCTTTCTGGCAGCACAATCTTGGGCAATTCGGTGACGCTATCGGTCGAGGCCAGCAGCATCGTTGGTTGCGCAGTTTCTGGCGACGCCTTCAAATCTGTTAGGCCCAATGACAAAGCCGGAACCAGATCGCCGACATAGGGTTTAGCCGCGTCGCCGCCCGCACCGTCCCAGAATATCGGCGGGAACGACCCGCCCAGTGCCGCTGCAATCTGCGCACCGCCGGGAATTTTCGGGTCCCAACCGGCCTTATCATGCTGATTGCCCCAGATCGCTACGCCCTTAGCAATCGGATCATATTTGGGATCTTCATATGGATAGCGATAGCCAAGAACCATCACATTCGCGGTGCCATTTTGGCCCATCATATTGTCAAATACATGCACGTTGCGGTTGGCCATCACCATCACGCCAGTGCCGGTCGGAACATTGGCGACGATGTTACCCTTTGGCGCGAAGTTTGGCGTCATATTATCGACGATGACATTTTCAAAAACGCGGACATTATGCCCGCCCATTTGCGGCAGGTTGGGCAGATCAAAGATCAGGATACCGCCGGTGTTTTTGGTCGCCAGGTTATCATGGACATCTGCGTTGAAACTGTTTTCAATCTCAATCCCGGCAACATTTTCCAGCGCCAGCGAATTGCGCACGATGATGTTGTTCGATTGGCCGACATAGATACCCGCATCCGACGCACCGCGCACCATGACGCTATCGACCAGCACGTCTTTGCTCTCGACCGGATAGATACCATAAGCACCATTAGTGGCTTTCGGCCCGCCGGTCCATTCAACGCGCAATTTGTAATAGACGATGCGGTCGGCACCTTTCGATTTAATGCCATCGCCTTTGCTGTTTTCCACCGCGAAATCGCGCAGGACTACATCGTCAGATGTGACCAGCAACCCCTCGCCAGCGCCCAATTGTCCGGTGAAATCCAGCACAGTTTTGGCAGCGCCTTTGCCTTTGATCGTCACCTTTGCGACATCAAGCGACAGGCCGTCGGTCAACGCAAAGCGTCCCTCGCCCAGCTGAACAGTGTCGCCCGGTTCGGCAACGATCAACGCCTCTTGCAGGCGTGCTTGCGCGTCGGCGCTCGCCTCGACGGTGATTGTTTTTGCCGCAAGCGGCGCGGAAAGCGCGGTTATTGCCGCTGCTGTTGTTATTATCCTCATCCTCATAGACTGGAGGATGCCCGATGAATGCGCGATTGCCAAGCCGGATTAAGGCGCGTCACTCATAATCCATTCCACGCCCGCATCAGCATGGATTTCCGCGCTGTCATAGATCGGCAGGATATTGGCTTTTGTATCCACGATGATACCTAATTCTGTGCAGCCGAGAACCACGGCATCAGCCCCGTCCTTGTCAATTTCGGTGATCAGCGTTTTCAACGTCCGTTCCGAATTGCGCACCGCCTGCCCCGCCATCAGCTCGTCATAAATAATCCGGTCGAGTTCTTCGACATCGCCTGCTTCCCAAGGCAGCAACGTCACGCCGTGTTTGACGAGCCGCTGGCGATACCAGCTTTCGGCCATCACATTGCGCGTGCCGATGAGCGCCGCTGACTTTACGCCATCGGCTTTCATTTTCAGGCCGACCGCATCGGCGATGTGGATTACCTGCACCGACACCGCCTCGGCAACCTGTGCGTGGACCTTGTGCATAGAGTTTGCGCCGATCAGAATTGCCGTCGCGCCGCCTGCCTCTAGGCGCTTGGCTGACGCCACAAGCGTTTCGGCAACATGATCCCAATCCTGCTCACTGGTCGCGCGTGCCAGATCGCAAAAGTTCAAATTGTCGATCAACATCGGCGCGCTGCACAGCCCGTTGGCACGGCGCGCGACTTGCTTGTTGATCCGGCGATAATAAAATTCGGTGGAATACCAGCTCATTCCACCGATCAGCCCCAATTTACGCATGTTCTAAACCCTGACATATTTTGTCGGCCAAAACAAAACCGTAGTGCTGAGCCTGTCGAAGCACGCCTCAAGGTTTACGCAACGCTTAGAGACGCCCTTCGACAAGCTCAGGGCTACGGTCTTAGTTTGATCGAACCGTGTTTAAAGGGTCAATAGCGTGAAGCGCGTCAGTGCTGCAAGGCCTTGACGATATCATCCACCATCTTCTTGGCATCGGCAAGCAACATCATCGTCTGGTCCATATAGAACACATCATTATCGACCCCTGCATAGCCTACGCCGCCCATGCTACGCTTGATGAAAAAGACAGTCTTTGCCTTGTCCACATCAAACACCGGCATCCCGTAAATTGGCGATGATTTGTCGGTTTTCGCCGCCGGATTGACCACATCGTTTGCGCCAATGATGAACGCGACATCGGTTTGTGCAAATTCGCTGTTGATATCCTCTAGCTCGAACACCTCGTCATACGGCACATTTGCTTCGGCAAGCAGCACGTTCATATGGCCAGGCATACGGCCCGCAACGGGGTGGATGGCGTATTTGACCTTCACCCCCTCTTTTTTCAGGACATCTGCCATTTCGCGCAAAGCATGCTGTGCCTGCGCTACCGCCATGCCGTATCCGGGAACGATGATGACGCTTTCGGCTTGCTTCATCATATAGGCCGCGTCTTCGGCAGAGCCGCGTTTCCACGGGCGCTGTTCCTTGGCTTCGCCACCCTCGGATGCCACCGCACCAAATCCGCCCGCGATTACCGATAGGAAACTGCGGTTCATCGCTTTGCACATGATGTACGACAGAATCGCGCCGGACGAGCCGACCAACGCGCCCGTAATAATCATCGCG
>JBEBKE010000114.1:0-7087 GCA_040079555.1 Sphingorhabdus sp.
TATTCGCCGAATGCGCCGCATGATCTGGATACGCTGTTCAGCATTGATGCAGCCGCGCGTTCCTACACACAGGCCCTAATGGAAAAAATCGCCCATGCCGCTTGAATCTCCCAATATCATTGTAACCGTTCTGGCCTTCATCGTGCTGCTCAGCAGTTTGGTGGTGGTGCATGAACTTGGCCATTATCTCGTCGGGCGTTGGTTCGGTGTAAAGGCGGAGAAATTCTCGGTTGGCTTTGGCCCGCAAATCTGGGGCAAGGTGGATAGCCGAGGGACTTTGTGGCGGGTCGCGGCTTTGCCTTTGGGCGGCTATGTGCAGTTTGCTGGCGACATGAACCCTGCAAGCCAGCCCGATGCTGCGTGGCACGCGCTGCCGGAGCATGAACGTAACCAGACTTTCCAGTCGAAAGCATTGTGGAAGCGCGCGCTGATCGTATTTGCTGGCCCTGCCGTCAATTTCATGTTGGCGATTGCGATCTTTATCGGCTTTCTGTTGGCCTATGGCCAAAGCACAACGCCAGCCACTGTCGAACAGGTCGTGGCCGGAAGCCCCGCGGAAAAGGCAGGAATTAAGGCTGGCGATCAGATATTGTCGGTCAACGGTCATGGCATCGATGGGTTCAATGCTCTCGTCAACGAAGTGATCATGATCCCCAACGAAAACGCCGAAATCGTTGTTAAGCGCGGCAGTGACGAACTGACGGTCGTTGCCAAGGTTGCGGAACGGACAGAGGTTGATCGGTTCGGCAACGAATATCGGTTGGGGCAAATCGGCGTTGCGCCGCCAGCGCCAACATTTGAAGACGTCAGCATTCTGTCCGCGCCCGGCTTAGCCGTTGTCCAAACGGTCGATATTGTGCGCCAACAGATCAAGGGTCTCGGCCAAATCATCACCGGTCGCCGCCCGATTTCAGAGCTCGGCGGCCCGTTGAAAATAGCCAAGGTGTCTGGCGAAGCGATGGCGGTTGGCATCACCGCGTTCATTTGGCTGGCGGCGATGATCTCGATTAACTTGGGGTTCATCAATCTGCTGCCAATTCCGATGCTCGATGGTGGCCATTTGATGCTGTACGGGATTGAGGCGGTGCGTCGTCGTCCAGCGAATGCTGCGGTGCAGGAATGGGCGTTTCGGGCCGGATTCGCTGTGCTGGCGGTATTCATGCTGATGGTTACATTTAACGACCTTGCGTCGTTCGGCCTTTTTGGAAAAGGTTGAGCATCTGGGGATAACAAGAGCCGAACGGGTCGAGATGACTTGATAGTAAACGCCTGTTGGGGCAAAGGGCGCTTCAAATCTATGCGGGGCCGCAAGGAAGGTCGAGAGTTTATGAAAATCAAGTTGGTCGCAAAGGCCTTTGCTACTGTATCCGCAGGTGCGGTAATGGCGGCAATGATCGCACCGGTTTCTGCTCAGGCGCAACAGGTTGCGCCGGTACAGGCTGATGCAACAGTATCGGATACTATTCAGTCGATTGCCGTCACCGGCACACAGCGGCTTGAGGCCGATACTGTGCGGTCATACATCCGTCTGCGCACTGGCCAGCCTTGGACGCAGGTTGCTGCTGACCAAGCGTTGAAAGATCTGTACGCGACCGAACTGTTCGCCGATGTTAGCATCCGCAATGCAAACGGCGATGTAACAATCGAAGTTAGGGAAAATCCGGTCATTAACCGCATTATCCTTGAAGGAAACAAGCGGCTAAAGAACGAAAAGATCGAGCCGGAGATTAAACTTTCGCCGCGCCAGATTTATTCGCGTTCAAAAGTCCGCGCTGACGTTGCGCGGATTGTTGAGCTTTACAAACGCCAGGGCCGCTTTGCGGCAGCGGTAGAGCCAAAGCTGGTTCAGCTGGATCAGAACCGCGTGGATATCGTGTTTGAGATCAACGAAGGGCCGAAGTCCAAAGTTCGGCAGATCAACATTATCGGTAACGAGAAGTTTTCGGACGGCCAGTTGCGCGGTGAAATGGTCACCAAGCAAGCGCGCCTGACCAGCATTTTCAGCTCTGGCACCAGCTATGATCCTGATCGGTTGGCGTTCGACCAACAAAAGCTGCGCCAATATTATCTGACACAAGGCTATGCGGACTTCCGTGTGGTTAGCGCAGTCGCGGAACTGACGCCTGACAAAAAAGACTTCATCATCACTTATGTGGTCGAGGAAGGTCAGCGGTATAAATTTGGCGAAGTCAAAGTGGACAGCAAAATCCGCGACTTTAAATCAGAAGCGTTGACCAAGAATCTTTCGATGAAAGAGGGCGATTGGTATGATGCGAAAAAGGTTGAGGATACCGTTGAAGGACTGAGCGAAACCGCCGGTTTGTTCGGCTATGCCTTTGCTGACGTCAATCCGCAGTTTAGGCGCGACAAAGATGCGCTGACGATGAGCCTGACGTTCGACGTCGCGGAAACACCGCGTGTGTTTGTTGAACGGATCGACATCAACGGCAACACGCACACGATGGACAAGGTGGTCCGCCGCGAATTCCGTTTGAACGAAGGCGATGCGTTTAACAGCATTCAGGTAAAGCGCACGACAGAGCGGATCAAATCGCTTGGTTATTTCCAAGAAGATCTGGAAGTCGAGCAATCGCAAGGCAGTGGCCCTGACCGGATTGTTTTGACGACGAACGTCGAGGAAAAGCCGACAGGGGAATTGTCGCTTTCGGCTGGCTTCTCGTCGATTGAGAATTTTATTTTCCAAGGGTCGATCAAGGAACGTAACTTCCGTGGCAAGGGCCAGGAACTGCGTGCCAATATATCCTATTCCAGCTACTCAAAATCTGCTGAAATTGGCTTTACCGAGCCGTATTTCCTCGACAAATCGATTGCGCTGGCGGGAGATATATTTCGGCGGGATCTGAACAGCTTCAGCCCGTTTGACCGCAATGTTACGACGTATAGCCAGTCAACGACGGGCTTTCAGGTTCGCACCGGCGTGCCCATTAACGAGTTTTTGTTTTTCCAGGGCCGCTATGGCCTGAACTATGACGATGTGTCGCTTGATCGCAGCGTGTATTTTACTGACGGCAATAACGACGGCATTCGCGGGAACACCGCAACCGATATTTGTGATGTACTGCAATCCGGCCTGTTTTTGTGCGATGCCATCGGAAAGCGGCTTACCTCTACGCTCGGCTATTCGGTCATCTATAACACCAAAGACAGCAATATCCGGCCAACGCGTGGCCATTCGGTCAGCTTGAGCCAAGATTTTGCCGGTCTTTGGGGCTTGGGAGATGTTGCCTATATCAAGAACCGCGTGAACGCAGACAAATATTGGCGGCTGACCAACGGCGGATTCATCGCGTCGCTGACTTTAGAGGGTGGCTATGTCCATCCACTGGAAAACCGCGGGTCTCCTGCGCTTGGCATCGATGACGTTCGGCTGACCGACCGCTTCTACCTTGGTGAAGGCCAGATACGCGGCTTTGACATTCGTGGCGTTGGCCCGCGTGTGCAACGTGTGTTCTTTACGCCCGGCGTAATTGACGGCTTGCCTGCTAACATTCCGCAGCTTGATCGCCAGAATGTTCAGGACAATGCAATCGGCGGTCGCGCTTATTATCTCGCACGTGCAGAGCTTCAAATCCCATTGGGAAGCGGCGCTAAGGAACTTGGCTTGCGGCCTTCGATATTCATCGATGCGGGAGCTGTTTTCAAAGTTGCGCGCCCCATATTGCAATCGCTTCAAGCGCAGAGACTGGCGGTAGCTGAAGTTCTTCCGTCAACTAGCAATCCAACAGGTTCTGCTGCCGTTGCCGGCGGACCGTTATATTATACTGGTGTGATCGATGCAGCAGGTGCGCCGCTTCAAGATATTATCGCGTTTAACCCGGATGGATCGGCGCGGACGCCTGTGCTCACTTTTGAGGAGCGCTTCTTTGGCGATAGCTGGAAGCCTCGCGTTTCCATCGGCATCGGCGTAAACTGGAACTCGCCCTTCGGTCCTTTCCGCATCGACCTTGCCCGTGCGCTGTTGAAACAGCCCGGCGACGATACAAAATTGTTTACATTCAACGTAGGAACACAATTCTAATGAAGAAATTTGGTAAAACGCTTTCGCTGGCACTGATGGCCGCGACCGCTGCAGCGATTGTTGCACCAGCTGCTCAGGCGCAGGTTGCAGGCATTGGGACTGCCGATGAAGTGCAATCGATCATGAGTTCGAATGCCTTCAAAAACGGCTTTCAGCAGATAAGCAAAACCTTTGACGCCAATCTGTCGTTGATTGACACGCGCGGGCAGGAAATTCAGACGTTGCAACAACAGTTGGCGACACAATTTGACGCCAACAAAGACAACCAGCTGTCACCCGAAGAGCAAGCGAAAATGCAGGCGTCAAAAAGCCCAGTTTTCGAACAGATCAAAGCCAAAGAAGACGAAATGCAGACGCTGGAACTGCCCATTCGCGCCGCACAGATTTTTGTCATAGACACGCTCGACAAAAATTATGAGCAAGCTTTGAAGGATGTATCGGCGACGAAAAAAGTCAGTATCGTGCTATCGCCTGATGCTGTGATCTGGGTTGCTAACCCGGCCTTGTTGAACCTCAACAGTGCGCTGACTGCGCGGCTTGATCAATTGACCCCGACGGTCAACACCACCCCGCCCGATCCGTTCAACACATCGCGCCGCGTGCTTGCGATTTACGAACAGATTCAGCAAGTTCAGCAACAGCGGATGATGGCCGCGATCCGTCAGGCACAGGCGCAGCAAGCTGCTGCTCAACAACCGGGCGCTCAACCAACAGTGCCAGCCGCTGGCGGTGCCAATAACCCGAATTCTGACCCCGGCACCGGCCAATAAATAGGCGTAACGGCGGGGGCTGACACTGATGAGCGATTTTTCTAACTACGATGTTCGGCGGGTGATGTCGGTTTTGCCGCATCGCTATCCGATGTTGCTGGTTGATCGTGTCGAGGAACTGGTTCTCGACGAAAGTATCCGTGCCGTCAAAGCCGTGACGATGAACGAAGGGTTCTTTCAGGGGCACTTCCCCGGACGACCCATCATGCCGGGCGTGATGATAATCGAGGCGCTGGCGCAAGCCGCTGGCGTCCTCGCCATGGAAAGCTTTGGCCTCGCCGGTTCGGGTAAGCTGGTGTATTTTATGGCGATCGACAACGCGAAGTTCCGCAATCCTGTCGAGCCCGGCTGCTTGCTGCATCTGAACGTACAGTTCACGCACAAAAAGCCGCGCGTCTGCAAATTTGCGGGGCAAGCGATGGTCGGGGATCAACTTGCGGCTGAATGCACCTTTATGGCGATGATCGCTGATCCTCCGCCAGCCTTGTAAGACTTGCAATTGCCGAAAGTCGCCGTTAATGGCGGCGCTTCCAATTTTCCTGGACCCGGTCGGAAACCGGGACCGCCTTAGGAGCTTATAGACGTGAAAAAAGATATCCACCCCGATTATCACATGATCAAGGTCCAAATGACCGACGGCACTGTGTTTGAAACGCGCTCCACATGGGGCAAAGAAGGCGACACGATGACGTTGGAAATCGATCCAACATCGCACCCAGCCTGGACCGGTGGCCGTGGATCGATGCTTGATGCGGGTGGACGCGTAGCCCAGTTTAACAAGCGTTTCGGCGGGCTAAGCCTTAAGAAATAAGGTTTTGGGAGGCTACTCCTGATCCGAACCGGAATGGCGCCCGCCGTATAAAGGGGTGCTCATGGCGACCGTAGCTCAGTTGGTTAGAGCGCTGGTTTGTGGTACCAGAGGTCGGGGGTTCAAGACCCCTCGGTCGCCCCATTTTCCGAAAGCAATTTTTGGGCTGACAATTCGCTCGCGTAACATTATTGCGTGAAGTTGAAATTTGTAGCGACTCATTAGGAGCCTGTCATGCCCGCGCTTTGGAACCTGCCCGATTTTGACCATCACGAATCGGTGCATCTGTTTGACGATGTCAAAACCGGCTTGCAGGCAGTCATCGCAATTCATTCGACACATCTTGGGCCTGCGGCGGGTGGCACACGCTTTTGGCATTATGCCGATAAAGCCGCCGCTGTAACCGACGCCTTGCGCCTTTCGCGCGGGATGAGTTTCAAAAACGCAATGGCGGGGCTTCCCGCAGGTGGCGGTAAAGCCGTGATCCTTGCGGATGCCGCACGCACTAAGACGCAGGATATGCTTGATTGCTTTGCCCGCGCCGTCGACTCGTTGGGCGGGCGCTATATCACAGCCCAAGATGTCGGCATGTCAGAGGCAGACATGGTGTCGTTGGCGAATACAACGCAGCATGTTGCTGGTCTGCCGGGGCAAGGCGGCGATCCCGGGCCTTACACGGCGCGCGGTGTCTATTTGGGCGTGAAGGCCGCGGCACAGCGGGCCTTGGGCGTCATCAGCATGGCTGATGTGCATATTGCGATACAGGGTATTGGCAGCGTGGGTGGTGGCCTCGCGCGCTATCTGGCAGCGGACGGGGCAAAATTGACGATCACGGATGTCGACACTGCGCGCGCGGCGGCGTTGGCGAATGAAATCGGTGCGACTTGCGTGGCGGTTGACGATATTATGGCGGTCGAGGCCGACCTATTTAGCCCCAATGCTTTGGGCGCGATACTGACCGAGGCTAGCGTTGCGGCATTGCGGGTAAAGGCTGTCGCTGGCGGCGCAAATAACCAGCTGGCCACCGGTTCAGAGGGACGCATGTTGGCGGATCGCGGGATCCTCTACGCGCCAGATTATGTGATCAATGCAGGCGGCATCATCAATGTGCTGCGCCACATCGATGCGGCGGGTGATGATGAAATCAACGCGCGGATTGACGCAATCCCGGCGCGGCTATCGGCGATCTGGGACGAAAGCGAAAACAGCGGTTCGACACCCGCCGAAGTTGCTGACCAAATGGCAAAAAAGCTAATTGGGCGTTGATGTGAATCAATTGGCGTAAGCCACCAGCGATGCTAGAGGCTCCATCCGAGTCATCATGCACCGTTTCGCCAATCCCTCTCGCTTTTTGCGCATTGCAAAACCGCTGACGCCAGCGCTTTTCTGGCCGGGGCTGTTGCTTGTACTCGGCGCTTGTTTCTGGGGGCTGACACAAGTCCCGGGTGAGCGGTTGCAGGGCGATACTGT